>VHBT01000003.1 GCA_016871815.1 Candidatus Dependentiae bacterium | reverse complement strand
CATTTCATTTGCAATATCGCCAGGACGGATTGTTGTTGAGAGCAGTAAAAAGATTTTGATAAAAAAAGAGATTTTGAAAAAAATATTTGATTGCTTCATTAACTGACCAGGTTTTTTTTAATCGTATGCTGGTCAGTTTTGCCTAAAGTCTTTTTTTCTTACAAGACTTGAGGATAAGAGCGCCAGAAAACATTCGCAGCGCTCTTAAAAAATACTATCGGCGTTGTTGTGCTAGTATGCGTATAAGTCTGCTATATCGGAAAGATGCGCGTTGATATTCGTTAAATGCTTCATCATCATCTGATTTGATCGTTGAGTTGTTGAATACTTCAAGAGCTGCATTGTAGTCGCTATCAGCTTGTTTTTTTGTTTGGATAGCTTTTTTTAGGTTTAAAAATTCTGAAGAGCTATTTTTTTTCTCGTTTGTTTGCTTCATCTCTGCTTCCGCTTTATCTAGGTCTGCGCGAGCTTCTTGGGTTTTTTTATTGAGTGTTTCTAGGTTTACAGATTCGTCCACATCATCCTCATATTGATTGTTGTCATAGTTTCTATGGAAATGTCTGTCGAAATCAGGCCTTCTAGAAAAAGGGTTTAGGTTTGGCATTCTTAAGATTCGCGGCATAGAAATTCTAATATTTTCGGATGGATCTTGTTCGGTACTGATATCAAAAAAATGCCCAGAATCAGAAGTTTCTTCTTGGTCATCGCTTGATGCTAGTTCTTCTGCGTTACGGCCAGGGCGCGCTAAAGAAGCGCCTGGCTCAAAAATAGGTGTAGCTGACGGTGATGAAGGAGCTTTCATTTCTAGGGTTGTTATTTTAGATGTAGCAGAATCAGGGCTTGTGGCTTGAGTTTCGTTGCTTGTATTGCTCTGTGTTGTAGCGCTTGTAACTGTTGCGGGTTCTGTTTGGGGGGTTGTTGGTGAGGGTTGATTAAGAAGATTTTTAATTGTTCCATCATCAAGCGATTGAGCGTGTTGTTGGATTCCTACAAGCGCGGCAAAAAAAAGTATTTTTTTGAACATTATTTTTTAAGTCCTTTCGACTTTTTAGAGGAGAGCTGCAAATTCTCGTTCTTGAACCATGGTGTTAAATTTTTTCACAAATTTTGGCCATTCAGAGATTTTTGAAAAAGCTCCTGTGCTGTATGTGTCATAAAAATCTCTGCATGGAAAGTAAATTCCATACCCACCGCCGCGAGAGAGACGTGCACTTGTTGTGTGATGAATAACAGAGGATTCAATTAGTTTTTTTCCAGTTCTTAAGAGTTCTTTAAGCTCTTTAATCTCGTGTGTATCGTGTGCAGAGTTATACAGCCCAGGGGCGTTGTGAAGAGTTTGAGCTTGATTTACAGCATCGGCTCCTTTGGCTAAATGTGTTGAAGACAGCTGCTTGTGAAGTTCGTCATAAAAAGAGCAAAGATCTACGAATATTGGGTTTGCATATTCAAGGGAGGCTTTGCGTGCTTTTATGATTAGTTGTTTGAATTTTGTTCCAAATATATCCATATATAAGGTTAATTTTTCTGCGATAGCATTTAAGTTTTGAGTTACTGGTGCAACCTTATTAAGTTCAATAGCAGTTTGTGTGTGAAATTGTGTTTTGCCGGTGTAATACTGGTCATAGGTGCAAACGATTATTTTCGCGATTTCTTGTGGAGATTGATTTCCTTTTCTGAGTTGCTTAATAAGTCCAGAGTAGTGCCATCCTGTTGCAAGTTCAATTTCTGCCGAACCAATCCCGACGGTAGCAAATGGATGAACGATGGACCAGACTTCAGCTGAAGACATAAAGCATGCATCAAAACCGATAAAATCTAATTTTCGTCCAATACGCATAGACATCTGACGACATGCGGCAGCAAGATCTTCTGTTTTAAGGTATGTGCGATTTTCTTCATCAAACATCATCGCGCGATGTTCATTATTGCTGATGTGTACAAGGTCGTAGATATTTGCCTTCTGAGAGTGTGCTTGATTGTGCAAATACATTGGAAACCTTACTGCATTTCCCCAGATTGGATCAACACCCCCAAATCCGTGGTTCCACCAAATAACACCAATTTTTTTTGATGGATAGTTTTCTATGGTCCAATTAAAGGCGCTTACTGCTCGTTCAAGAGGATTTCGCGCATTTGTATCATGTATATTTTTATATTTTTCAACGAGCTGATTTCCTTCAAGAAGATATCTAAAAACCCCGTTTTGATTTGGTTGTTCCCATTGAATTACAAAGTTTATGTGACTGGGAACCCCTGCGCTTGTAAGGGCTCGAAGATTTTGAATCGCAAATGGTGCAAGATTATTGCGGGCTTGAATAATTAAAAGAATAGTAAGTTCTTTTTTATTTGACTCAAAAACTTTGCTATTTTCGCAGGCTTCCTGGTGATCATTACTAAAAATGTATCTAGTGGTCATTGTAAGTAAAAGGAGCCCTATTAACAGCTTTTTTTTAATGATCATCTTTTTGTATCCAGTGTAGAGGTTTTAACCATTTTAAATGAGTTCTTGTACTTTCAACTTACGACTGTTTGTCAAAATCGTTCAATTGTTTTGTGCAACACTTGTTTTCTACTAGATAATTTTGATTTGCAAATTCTCTTGTATTATCGCAGTGTCAAATCGTTTTTCTGGTGATATACTGACCAAAGTTTCCTTTTTTAGGGATGTTTTGGAGCTTTCATGGAATATAATTTTAAAAAAATCGAACAACGGTTGCAGGCTTTTTGGGCCGATAAAGCTCCGTATAAAACAAAAAATGATACAACTAAGCCAAAATATTATTGTTTAGATATGTTTCCGTATCCTTCTGGAGATGGTCTTCACGTTGGCCACTGGAAGGGGTATGTTTTTTCTGACGTGTATGCGCGTCAAAAATTTCTTCAGGGTTTTAATGTTCTTCACCCTATGGGGTATGATGCTTTTGGGTTGCCCGCAGAAAATAATGCGATTAAGCGTGGCATTCATCCTGAAATTTGTACAAAACAAAATATAGAAAAAATTGGTGCGCAGCTTCGCACAATTGGTGCTATTTATGACTGGGATAAAGAGTTAAGTACAACGGATCCTGAATACTATAAATGGACGCAGTGGATTTTTGTTAAAATGTTTGAGCGTGGATTGGCTTATGAAGCAAACATGCCAATCAACTGGTGTCCGCAATGTTTGACGGGTCTTGCAAACGAAGAAGCTTCCGGCGGATCGTGTGAACGCTGTGGGACTGCAGTTGAGCAAAAATCTATTCGTCAGTGGGTGCTTAAAATTACAGAGTATGCAGAGCGATTGCTCAATGACTTGAATACACTTGATTGGCCAGAAAAAGTTAAATTAATGCAGGCAAACTGGATCGGTAAGAGCGAAGGATTGCGTTTTTCTGCTCGAGTCAAAGACATGGATCTTGAGATCGAAACTTTTAATGCGCACTTTGAAGCCTTTATGGCGGATACATTTGTGGTTATTGCTCCAGATCACGAATTGCTTGATATCTTGATCGCAGGAACGGAAACGGAACAAACGGTTAAAGAGTACTGCAAATATATTCTTGATAAACGTGCAGGCGGTGCACATAGAACAGTTGAAGAGGAAGAAAAATCGGAAGGAATTTTTACCGGCAGATATATTATCGATCCTGTGAGTGGAAATGAGCTTCCTATTTGGGTTGCAAGTTTTGCGCTCGCTCATTATGGAACTGGGATTGTAAAATGCTCGGCGCATGATGAAAGAGATTTTGCGTTTGCTCAAAAGTATAACATTCCCCTCAAGATTGTTTTGGTTCCGCAAGATCCTGTAGAACGCGCAAAAGTAGAGGCGTTTGAGTATTGTTACACCGATATGAAAGATGGTATTTTACTTGAGCCTACGCCGTTTGCAGGACGTCGTGCCGGAGATTGTCGAGAAGAAATTATTAAGTATTGTGCTGCAAAAGGATTTGCTCGTTCACATGTTACCTACAAACTTCGCGATTGGATTTTTTCTCGTCAGCGGTATTGGGGAGAGCCAATTCCTTTGGTGCATTGTGCTTCGTGTGGGATTGTTGCTGTTCCAGAATCACAGCTTCCTGTCTTGCTTCCTCAGGTTGAGTCCTATCAGCCAACGGGTACAGGAGAGTCTCCGCTTGCGGCTATTGATTGGTGGGTAAACATTACGTGTCCATCCTGTTCCGGGCCAGCAAAAAGAGAAACAAATACGATGCCTCAATGGGCTGGTTCTTGTTGGTATTTCTTGAGATATGTAAATCCTCAGTTAACAACAGAAGCGTTTTCCATGAAAGACATGCAGTATTGGATGCCGGTTGACTTGTACGTTGGTGGTATCGAACATGCGGTTTTACATCTCTTGTATTCTCGTTTTTATGTAAAAGTTTTATACGATGTTGGTGTGCTTCCATTTCATGAACCATTTAAACGGTTATTTAACCAGGGAATGGTGTGTATGAAGTCAGCAACAACCGGTCGTGTTGAAAAAATGTCAAAATCAAAAGGAAATACTGTTTCTCCGAATGATATTGTTGATTTGTATGGTGTTGATACCCTGCGAATGTACACATTGTTTATGGGGCCACCAGAGCTTGATAATGAATGGCAAGCAGATTCAATTCGTGGAGTGTTTCATTTTATTAAGCGTTTGTGGACGCTTGTTTCTTCAGGTGCTTGTCTTGTTGCTGCGGGTGAAAAGGTTTCTGATCAAGCGGCACGTAGATTTAATAAATTTTTAAAAGAATATTCAGATCGTATTGAACGTTATTCTGTAAATACGGCAGTAGCATCTTTGATGGAATTGTATAATGATATTCAAGGAAAAAATTTGAAGCTTTCAAAAGAAATGGTACGTGACTTGTTGGTTGTTTGCAGCATAATGATTCCGTATCTTTCTACTGAGTTGTTGGAAGTCTGTTTTGATTTGAAATTACACGAACAAGTATGGCCGCAGTATGATTCTTTGCTTGTGCAAGAGTCTCTGATCGAACTTCCTGTTCAGGTAAATGGTAAATTACGGGCGACAATTCAGGTTGAAGCAACAGCGACAAGAGAAATTGTAGAGTCTTTGGCTCGTACTGTTATTGAGAAATGGTTAAATGATGGCATGACTGTCACGGTGATTTTTGTCCCGGGCCGTATGATTAATTTTGTAATTAAATAAAAATAACGTTAGGAATGGGTTATGTCTTATTTAGAGCATGATGCAGATAATTTAATGACAGTTGATGGCGCAGCAGATTCAACGCCAGAGGTTACACAGGCATCCAATCAAGCTGAAGAAAAAGAAGTAAAGGTTGAAATAGCATGTGCTCCTGTTTCTGAGTCTCAGCAAGTTGCGTTAAAATTAGCGATTAGCGGTTTGTCTGTGTTGAAAGATGAAATCAAGGGCCGAATTAAAGAAATTTGGGAACGTGCAAAAAATATAGAAACTGTTATGAATTCAATAACAGAAGCAGCTGGATCCACAATTGATTTAAAGAAAAAAGATGCCTTGCTAGAAAGTGTTGCAATGTATGCGTCTCTTCTTGAGGGCATTATTGCAGAAATCGAGAGCGAAGTTGCTGAGTTTTCTCCGTATGGGCAATCTGGTCATCCAGAGACAATTCTTGTTCCAGAGTCCGATGCACGGCTTTCTTCTGATAAGTATTTAGACCAATCGATAAAATTTTTGAGAAGTCAGGCAAAGAGTATTCGCAAGTATTTAATGGTGAGCTATTCTCGATATATGTATGGCTTTGAGCGTCAAGAAATGCGCTTGGGTCTGGTGATAAACAGAATCAATCAGATTGTACAGCAGCAACAAAAACTTGAGGCAGCAAAAGCGTCTAACGGATAATGTGTTTTGCATAGAAAAGAAAAAGGACTGGATTTTTTCCAGTCCTTTTTCTTTTCTATGGCTTTTTTTATGCCAATAAGTTGGATTCGGTTGAAGGGGTTGGGTTTGAAGCTTCAATTTCTTCGCCTTCTTCTTGCTCAAGGTTTGCTAGGTATTGCAATGTTTCAAGTTCTTCGGTTTCAAAGCTTTTGGTTGTTTCAGAAGCATCATTTTCAGCAACTTTTTGTTCTGTATGAATTTGCTCAGGTGCTGGAGATTTTGTTATTTCATCGTCAAGAAAGAGTGATTTGAAATCGACAGAAACCTGATTGTTGTTTTCTGCGTCTTCTGATTGCCAGAGCGCAACAAGTGAGTTCACTTCGGCTTCGAGTGCTTGTTGGTCAGCTGGGGAAAGAGCACTTAATTTTTCATCTTCTTCTGAAGGGTCAAATGATTTTTGGTCAAAAAGTTCGATTGGCTGATCGTCGATAAAGCTGAGTCTATTGCCTTCGTCTTCAAGGCTAGAATCTGAAAAGCTTCTGTCGGCATTGTTGTACAAGGATGCAACTTTTGTATCATTTTTATCTGTTTTTACGCTTTTTTTAACTGTTTTTTTTGTTGTAACTTTTTTTGGAGAGTTTGTGTTAGACTTTTTTTTGGTATCTGTGCAGCCAGAAAAACCGAGAAGAACTACGGTCAAGCTGCACGATAATAAAGATTTTAAGAGTGTTTTCATGTCGGAGCTCCTTGGTGGGCTAATGTTTTTTACTTTTAATTGCGGCTTAAGTTAAGAATGTTTGTTCGATTTTCTACTCAGATAATCGATTCTCATGTAGGATGTTAAAAGTATTAAAAAAGAACAATAAAAAAGAAGAAAATTTGTTTTAGTAGGGTATCAGTTGAAAAAAATTATTATACAAAGGGAGCAGTGGCAAGCTCGAGTTGCTGTTGTTGATAACGAAAATAGGCTTCAAGATCTATATTTCGAGTCAAGAGCTCGTCCGGAGCTTGAAAAATGCTTTTTTAAAGGAAAAGTTTCCAAAATTTTGCCAGGAATACAAACAGCGTTTGTGGACATTGGCCAGGCACGTTCAGGTTTTTTGCATATCACCGAAGTTGATCGAGCGCGAAGTGTAGAGTCATCGACAGAAGATCTTGATGGCGATGTTGCAGATCTTGATTTGCCGGTTGAAACATCGGGTTTGATTCCAAAAAATCAGATGGATATTAGCAAAATATTTAAAGAAGGCGATTCTATTTTGGTCCAGGTGATCAAAGAACCGGTAGGCGAAAAGGGCGCAAAGCTTTCTACTTGTTTTACGTTACCGGGCAAATTTATTGTCTTGATGCCAAATATTTCACAAATCGGTGTTTCGCGGAAAATTGACGATCCTGCAGAGCGTGAACGACTCAAGACAATTGTTACGAGTTATTTGCCAACGGGAATGGGTGCGATTATTCGAACAACCGCAGAAAATAAAAGCAGTGAAAATATTACAAAAGATTTGGCTATGCTTGTTTCTGTGTGGCATTCGATCAATAAAAAATTAAAAAGTGCTGAAGTTGGTGAAAAGATTCATGAGGATTTACCAATTCCACTCAGGGCAGTCAGAGAACATCTTGATAATGATATCGAGGCTGTAATTTGCGATTCTCAGGATGATTTTCAGGGAATTCAGCGGTTTATAAAGTATTTTATGCCAGATCAGCTGCATCTCTTGCGTTTATACACCGAAACAATCCCTGCATTTGAATATTTTGGCGTGGAAAAGCAGGTTAATCCTCTGCTGGATAAAAAGGTGTATTTAAAGTCTGGCGGCAGTTTGATTATCGAATCAACTGAGGCGATGACGGTTATTGACGTAAATACTGGAAAGTTTATCGGTAAAGGGTCGATGGAAAATACGATTTTGACTACTAACCTTGAGGCCGCAGAAGAAGTTGTGCGTCAATTGCGTTTGCGTAACATTGGTGGACTTATCGTTATCGATTTTATTGATATGTATAAGTCGTCAAACCGGCAAAAGCTTTCGCGGTTCTTGGAAAAAGAGCTTAAAGAGCGCGATAAATTTCAGTCGGTAACGCTTAAAGTTTCTGAATTTGGTCTTGTTCAGATGACGCGAAAACGTTCGGGAAGAACGTTAGTGCAAAACTTAACCGATGAGTGCTTCCAGTGCAAGGGAAATGGTTTTGTAAAGTCTGCAGCTGCGGATGCGTATGCAGTGCTTTCTGGAGTTTCTCGGGATATCAAAAAAGATATTCCTAACTCTCGGATGACGTTAAGTGTTGGAAGTCGTGTGTATCACTATTTGCTCAATACTGAGTTTTCGGCGATCTTGCAAATCGAGCGATTGGTTGGACACAAAGTTGAGCTTTCATGTAACTATCATTTTGAGGGATCTCACTATCATCTTTCAAAAACAACCGGTTCTTAAGTATACTTATAAAGCCCTGAGTCTTCAGGGCTTTGTAGTTTTAGGCGGTTATGTAACGTCTTTTTTGGTTGATCACGTTTGTAAGCAACTTCTGGAAAATAGGGTTTTTGGAGAAAGCTTGTGAAATTATCTTTTATTAAATTGTTGGGCTATCTGTTTTGGGTAGTCTTTTTTTGTCCGAGTGTTTTTTCTCGTTCCTTGGCGCAACTTACGCAAGATGTCGCGAATTTAAAAGCGGTTGCTGGGCAGAATTTTGACCCAAGAAGTGACTTGCTGCAGTTTGTTTATGGTGCAATTTTGGGCGCGATAAAAAGAGAGATTGGTCTTCCTGCAGAGGGCGCTGAAGAACGGCGATTCAGCGGTGGATTTACCAAAGAAGATGGAACAGTTTTAACAACTCAAGAATTAGAGGAGCAGAGAGATTTTCTTGATGAATGGATTGATAACGCTGCTGTAGAGTGGGAAATGAGTGATTTTGTACAAGCGTTAAAAAATGGCTGTGCCGCAGATTTTAGGGTTCGGCGGGCATTATTGTGATTCAAAAAAGCCTAAAAACGTTATTTTTTGAATAAAAAAGACGATCCAATTGTTATTTGCCTGAGATTTGGAATAATTTTTATATAGTTTGCGTGTTGGATTTACAGGAATTGTGTATGAACAGAAAAATAATTAGTTTGTTCGTTTTGTTTTTTGTAGGAAGTGGTTTACAGGCACCACTTTCTGATTTGATGATTAAACAGCTAGATGCGCTTGTAGTGAGCAAAATTAAGGCGGTTGAAAAATGTTCATCTACCCAAGAAAAATTAAAAAAAATTAATTACTTTATTGGTGAATTGCTGCCTGCTCTGAGCAGCTGTTCTTCATCAAGACAATCTAAAGATCCCCATAATTATGAAAAGGTTGAGTACATTCTTGGAAGATTACGTGAGTTTCAACGGTACTTCCAGGATTTGCAAAAGGCAGAACTTGAGCGAGAGCGATATGCAGAAGGTGGTTTTTATTTTTCTCCTCGTCGTCGGGGTGCTTCTTCGGGGGCGGGTTATTTTGATGTAACAAATAGCGAAAGAATGGATGCGTATAACAGTTCTAATGAAACAAGGAGCCTTGAGGTCGCAGAAGCGTCAAGAGGAATGAGGCTTAATTTTTCTGAATTAGAAGCTTGGGTTGAGCATCTTGCTGTAGAAATTCAGAGCATCGAAAAAGAAATTTGGAAAGCTTCTGAGGATCCGCGATTGCATGATGCCCTTACGCAAGAGCACAAAAGACTTGTTGCTGAATGGCTCAAGCAGTCTCGAGAGCTTGAAATTTGGAGATCGCACAAAGAGGCGAGCTGTCATTCTGAAAAATAATTATTTATAAAAAGGGCCGGGCTTGCATTTTTAGCCCGGCCCTTTTTTAATTGCGTTTCAGCAAGAAAATTTAATCATAAAATTACTTTAAAACGATGTTTTTTTAGTTTTTTTTTGATTTAAAACAATCAATTTTATTTTTTGCTACGGTAAAAACATTGGCAATAGTTGTAAAGTTGGTACGCAAGACGCATGAGCAAAAAGAAACT
Source organism: Candidatus Dependentiae bacterium (assembly GCA_016871815.1). Lineage (NCBI taxonomy): Bacteria > Candidatus Babelota bacterium. The sequence goes on along the minus strand of VHBT01000003.1, from coordinate 83,987 downwards.
TTTTATCATTTTTATTTTTTTGTTTATGGGGATTGTCTCCTCGGAAATAGACACGCAGGTTCTTGGGGAGTCGTTTCTTGGAACCAGTATTCGCGATGAGTCCATGCAAGACATTTTTTATGATAAAGATTCAGACTTAATCGGTCCTTCGGTTGTATTGAGTTTTTCGGGGCGATTTTGGACCGCCGTGCAACTTAAGCAATTATATGTGCGCTTGTTGATGATCGAAAACGAGTTACTGCGTTCGGAAAAAATAACTGTTTTGCGAAAATATTTGTCTCAGGGTGAGCATAAATATAAGCAGTTAACCCCAGAGGGTTTTGCGGTAATGACGTTTTTTATGGAAAATGACATTCATCCTTATTGGTTTATCGATTTTCCAGGCTGGTTATTATTCGCCGATAGCATTAATTCTTTTGATGTTGAAGGTGATTTGGATTTTTTAATAACTCACTTTATCGATGATAAAATTATTTCGAGTAACAAGTCGATTCAGCAAAATAAATTGCTGACAAAAAAAGATGCCGACTGGGCTCTTGCTGTCAAGAAAAATTATAGTAAAAACTATTTTGCATTTTTGTTCTTTCGTCCAAAGCCTTCGCAGGCAAGTAGTTTTTCGCTTGTGGCAAAATTGTTGGGATTGGCAGGGCTCGGTGTTTTTGGATATCGATATAATAAATTTAGAAATTCTATTGTTGGAGTAAAATCAAGACAGGTTTTTGCAGATCATCAAAAAGCGGTCATCGAAGAAAATTCTTTTTTGTGCGGGCCGTCGGTTGCATTGTATCGCTTGCAAGAAGCTCGAATTACAAAGCAAGCAAATTCAGAATCAGGATATTTTTTTCCAGTAAGCGTTCAAGCATCAGGGGCCCTGAATCCAATTGAAGTAAGTGCAAATAATGGCATAGAAAATCAATATGTGATTTTGCCGGCAGGATATCATTCCAATAACGATCTTGCCGTTTTTCATGGAAGTGATGCTGATCTTGGTGCAATTAGTTCAGGTTTATCTGGATCTACATTTAGGATCGTAAGTCGTTATTCACCAAAAGTTGAGCGAGATTCTGCTGGTGTTGCGGTAACTGTGTGTGATCCAAAAACAACACAAGTGTATTCTGGGGGCGATTTTTGGACGATTGATCAAATAGCTGAGCTGTTAAAAAAAATAGAAAAAGATCCTACTTTTTTGGATGCATATGTGGGAAGTTTCTTTCCAGGTGTTTCTCTTGCAGAGATGGATCAGACAACTAAAAAAACGCGCTTTAAAAATTTTATTAATTTGATGTTTCCGCAACTGTGTTTTCCCGGATTGCGTGAGCGTGAATTAAGTATTTTGAAAAAATTTACCTATTTTGATTATTGTCAGCGAGAGCTGCCAGCGATTTTCGGTTCGGGGAGTGATAGTAATTCGCTCTTTATTTGGTTTAAGCGATGGTCGTGGTGGGTAAACAAAGGAAAGGATTTCATCGTTGATCAGTACCCGCAGGGATTGTTTGAAGAAAATCAAGCTCCATTAGTTTCATATGTTGACGCGTATGAGCGTTTTTGCAATATGATGCATTTTTTGGGAGAGTCGTCTTGTCCGGCGTTGAGATCAAAAAAATTCGAAGATTTTTTTACAAAGCCAGCTGTTTTGCATGACGATCGATTTAAGGCATCGCGCCGATTTGGCGGCAAAGAATTTGTATCAGCAAACTCGATACAAACAACTGTTTTTGGACCAAGTGTCCCATCGTTAATGTTTGAGGCTGATGGATTTATGACAGAGCCAGCAACATTTGCACCACACGATCAAGCGGAGAGAAATGCCGATGATTTTGTGATTGATGATACTCCGGAGGCAAAAGAGAGAATGGCAGGCGCAGCATTCTTGCGAAATGCGGGATTATCTGTTTTTCCTTATTTTGCACAACTTCCAGTTTCGGATTGCTTTGATATGCAGATTTCAACCGATCATCTTGGTGGAGACACGGTTCAACAGCAATCTCGTCGCTTATATGTAAAAAGTCCGTTAAGGCACGGTGATCAAGAGCCAATACGAAGATTGAAGCGCAATGTTTTATTTGATGATGAATTGTATCAACTCGGTTTTATTGAAGGCTCCTGTCAGTTTGTAGGTATGGAAAATCCGCAAGTGGGAGATACTTTTGTTTGGAAAATGCATACAAATTCAGATGGCACTCTAGTGCGTAAATTGCGTTTAGCAGGTATTGATGAGCGGTGTCGAGAAGAGGGAGATATTCTTCTTTCAAAAATAAATAGCATAGAAGCAACTGTTTGCTGGAAAAAAGATTTAGCGGTTAGTGAAGAAGCTGGCGTGTCAGGAAGATATGCCGCACAGGCTATTCAAGCGCTGAGAAATGTGACGAGCGGAAACGTATTACTTTCTATGAACGCATTTTTTGATTGTCTGTCAGCGCATGAAATGAATGCTTCTTACTGTGATGTGTATGTAAAAATTGTTTCTAAGTTAGAAGCGCAAAGCGACACCGAACGAGTTTGGGTACCTACTGGAGAGTTAAAGCTGGGAGATACCTGTCGAATAAAAGTGAGCATTCGATCTGCGGATAGTGCTGCTGTTGGAAGAGAGATAACAGCGCGTTTGAGGAGTGCAGGTCGTCTAAAAGAGTAATTTTTTGGTGTGATTTAATAAATAAAAAGGGTTTGGGTGTTATGCAGATAATTAAAAAAACGTTAAAAATTATTTTGAGTGTAGTTTTTGTAAGTGCGCTTCCGCTTTCAGCGGCGCAGCTTTTGCGTGTGCCAGCATCGGACATTGTTCGATCGTGTGGCGATTCTTTTTGTGGACCGGCATTATTTTGTGTATATGCGGATGCTTCGGAAATATATTTTTATACCGTTCTGGATGCAAAGCGTCTGATTTCTCAGATCAATGCGCTCCAGGATTTTGATGCGCAAGCGAGCGCACGAAAAAAAATAAGCGATTTTATATCCTCGTTTTCAAACGCGGTAAAAACGGTTGATGAATTAGCCGAAATGAAAGAACTTTTTTCTGCACATAAGATTTTTCCAAAAAAATTATCATCTTTTCAGCCTCGATGGGCAATTATTTCTGTAGAGCCTACTCCAGGAACAGCACGCGTTGTGACAGAAGATTTTTTGATGTCTGTTCAAGATTTTTCGCATATTTCTTCAGCGGGTGATGTCCTTTCGATGCAGGGAAATGCTCGCGCGCAGCAGGCAGAGCTGCTTGATGAGCGAGTGACCGGAAAATTCCCCTTTTCTTTTTTGTATCTTGCGGAAAATGGTTTTTTGTTAGAACCAACCCAACAACCGCTGGTAAATAAATCGTTGGATGTTGAACCAGCATTGGCGTCTGATGTGCAGGTTGCTGGTGATGTGGTGGAGCTTGTTGATGAGCCTTCCGCAGAGAGTTCTCCTGCGGTAGAGACTAACCATGTTGTGGTAATTTTAAGTGATTCAGAAGCAGAGCAACCGTTGCCAGCTGATGTAAAAGCTTTGCCAGTTGTAGTTCCAGCTGTAGCTGCGGGTGGAGTAAGCGTTTTGGGTGCTACTCTTAGCGGAATTGGGGGCCTTTTTTTAGCAGGGCTTTCTTATCTTGCGTTGAATCGCGAAGAAACTCCAGCTGCAGATCCATTTCATGCTGTTCCAGATCAAACTCCAGATCCAGTTCATGCTGTTCCAGGCCCAGTTTTAAATCCAGCTGTAAATCCAGTTCCAGGTCCAGTTGTAACTGTTGATGCAGTAGTAGTAACTCCTGCCCATGAAGAGCCTCTCGCGCTAGTTCCAGTAAGAAGAGAGATGGTACAAGTTGCTGGTGGGGCGCCAGCAGCAGATCGCCCTGAAGATCTTATTCTGTTTATTTCGCAAGAAAATTTACGCATGCTTTTGTCGCGGCTTCAATCGTCTCAGGGTTTTATGGGTATGAATCTTTCAACACCTGTCATGACGGTGCAAGCTCCAGGCGGGATGCATCAAGAAATTAACATGGAGCAACTGTTGAAAATTTTTGCAACGTTCAGAGTTTCACGAGAACGGCTCGCGTCTCAATTGCAAGGTTTGCATCAAGCTTCATTCGCTCTTGGCGATGCAGAGCAAGGCGTGGTTGGTGAGGTTTTGACTAGTCCTACGCAAGCGCAGGATCTTTTTGAGTGGTTTTTACAGAATGTTCATAATCCAAAAGCGCAGGCTGTGATTGCTCAATTGTTCAGGTTTGCTGCTCAAGGAGCAGCGCAAGATTTTGAGGTTGCTGATGCGGTCCCTGGGCTATTGGAGCTTACTGGTGCTCCTGCACCGGTCAACCAAGGTGATGCTGGTGCAACACAAGCGATTGTTTCGTCAGGGATGTTTGTACCGCGTGGGGTTTCAGCCCAGTTGCCAGAACTAGGAGGATTTAAATGTTTTTTTTATCCAACTTTCGTGAGCGTAGTTCGTGAGCTGGGTGTGCTTTTGCCTCAGCCCGATTCGCCGTATTCTGTGTGGCACTTGCAAGATGCACCAGAAGATGAAAATCTCGGGGAGCCGCAAGATTCTGATTCGCCATTGAATACAGGATTTTCTGATGATTCTTCTGATGACACTTTTGGCACTCTGCCCTCAACCCCGCCTCGTCAAATTTGGCAGACGCAACGAGGATATTCATGTGGAGGGGGTAGTGGATCTTCTGTTTCTGTTGAAAAAGAGCGAGTTTCAGCAAGAACGCCACCTTCTTCAGGAAGAGAAGATGCAGAATCTGTTTTTTTATCGTATGAAGAGTCAGGAGTCGTTTTTTATTGGACATTGGAGCAATTTAAATCTTTAAGCCCTCAAGACAAGAGACGAGCGATTTCGACAAATTCTCGTCAGACAATGTTGGAGATTTTTAAGCCAATATTCCAGAAAAACAGTATTGCGCCGTTAAGATTATCTGATGATCAAATGATTGTAGATTCTTTGTCGTCAAGGGACGGTGATCATACGTCGCCAAATCTTTATGGAAACATTGTAAAGCGAGCAGATGGTGAATTGTCTCCTGTTGCAAGGTGCCTTTTCCCAGACGGAGAAGCAACCCCCCCTCGCCGAACCAATCCCGTGCAACCATGGTCTGCTCCTGAGCGATTAGAAGGGCGCAGGGTGCCTCTGGTGCATGCGTCAGTAAGCGAAGATGAAGTTTATATTAAAACTATTTTTGGTGATGATTATGCAGCTTTTGAAAAAGGACGCAATAATCGGATCACAAATTCTTACGTCGCGGCTCATAGTTCAGAGCCTGAAGATCTTGTAGTGTCTGGGGTTTTCCTGTTCGATGCTAGAACTAAAGAATATTGGACCTATGAGCAGTTGCTTAAAATCACAGGTTTAAAACCTGGCGAAGAAAGAGCAATAACAGATTATGTGCAACATGTTTTTGAGCATATCAGGTCGCTTGAGGCGCGACAAAATCATTTAATAACAAATTCTGTTCAGATCGATCAGTTAAAAAAGATTTTTACTGATCGATCTAAGAAGCCCTTTGTTCTTTCTGAAGATCAAGAGATGCTTGATGGATTGCAACAAATGTTCGAGGACAAAGATTTTTTTGGTCGTTTTCTTTCCAAATTTAGAGATTTTAAAGTGAAATATCTACCAGATCCAGTGTATTTGTTGTTACCGCCAGAACTTGTTAAAGCGCGAGAAAGAGGTTCTGTGGTTAATTTGTTTACTGCTGCAGGGTTGATAAATGTTCGGGCTTACCCATTCATGTACGTACGACAAAAAAAGGCTGTGGTTGAAGATTCTTATAGGAGAATGTTTCCAGAATTTCCTGTAAATCCTGAAGATCTTGAGGGCGTGTAATTAGCGTCCGCTCCATAAAGCCAAAAAGAGATCCATGTTCATTTGTTGTGCACGTAAATTGGTTGTTTCGGGCGTCAGCGGAATGTGCCCAAATGCTGTTCCATGAAGGTTGTTGTGCAACATTTGTCGTGGATTTCTAAAACAGGTTTTTACAAATTCCCAGAATTGTTCTTCGTCTGGGATGGCGCAGATCTCTTTTTTGGGGCGAAAGCTTACCAGTCGAGAGAAAATTTGTGGTTGAGGGTCAAAGGCTGTTGGTGGTACCTTGGTGAGTAACTTGAGCTCAAAATAATGCTGGAAGTAGTGCGAAATTGCGCCTGCGCTGCGTCCGTGTGTGGCGACTAAGCGTTGAGCAACTTCTTCTTGCACCATGACCACTCCGTGCGAAAATAAGTCAGCATTTTTTTTGAGTACATGAAAAATGGGAAACGTTATGTGGTAGGGCAGGTTTGCCAGCAAAACAACAGGATCAGCAGGCGAAAAAAACTGAGTCAGGTCAACATCCAAAAAATTGATAACATTCAAATCGAGCTTGGGTGAGGTGCATTTTTCTTTCACCACGCGCGCCCATTCTTCATCAATTTCAAAAACGACAAGTTTTTTGCAGGGAGTGTAGCAGAGCAGAGAAGAAGTCAAAAAGCCATCGCCACAGCCGATTTCTACCACGGTGTGGTTTGATTGTACTTGAGCGTCTTTGAGCATGTCTTCAACTATCGACTGGTCGCGTAGGAAAACTTGGCCATGTTCTTTTTTTTTGCGTGGTTCTGCGTGATAAGAACGAGAATGATTTTTGTGCGAATGTTTATGTTGACTATGATTTTTGCGAGCGTTTTTCATCTGTGTTTATGGTTAAAACTATGCGTATCTTCTCAAGGTACGCATATTTTATCTGTTTGAATAGTCGTAAAAAAGAATTGTTTACTGTTTATGCATCAGTAGCGCCATCCCGAGCCGTTTCAAGCCGAGGAGAAAAAACGCTGGTGATTGCATCGGTGATCCCATCGGTGAGGATTTCTGAGCTTGAGATCGTGATCGAGTTTCTTGGCACAACAATCGCGTGCTGGTCGATCTTTGTGTGCATTCCGGTCGGATCAAAAGCCCAAAGCCCTGCGTCACCACATCCAAGGTCGTCAAAAAAGTAGACTCGCCAACCATCACGGTTGAATTGATCGAGGTTTTTTTTGATTTCAAAAGGGTTAACCTTGCTGAATGGAATGAGGTATGTCAGCTCTTTGGTTTCTGCGGTAGTTGTTTCTGTTCCTTCTGGGAAAGCAATGGTGTTACCAGTTAACAGTACGAATCTTGTTTGGCCTAACTCTTTATATAAAATATTTTTATTATTATCCCTTTTTGTTTCTCTCGCTCCTGTAAGAAGTTGACTCATAAGAAGGTTGTACTGAATTAACGCTTTTTTATTTTCGGATTGTTTTACAAATCGGTGTACCCGTTTGGCATACGCGCGCGAGTAGCTTGAACGTTGCTGTGATTCAGCCAGCACCATGAGTGTTGCGATCGCGCCAAGCTGCAGAGTTGATTTGTGTTTGGTCCACCAGGAATCTTGCAAAAAAAGGCTGGTCATGCAGTTGAGAATCGTTGGATGCAGCGTGGGTGTTGTCCCAACGCAATCGATATTCATGGTAAGGTTAGTCGATTGGGGTTGTTTCAAGATCGTAATGGTTGCAATTGTCGGGGTTGTTTGAGCAATTCCGGTAATGTGCACGAATAATTCAACAGATTTTGGGCTTGTTTTTCTGAACAATAAACCTTTTTTGATCGAGATTAGTTTTTGAAGGTCAGAAAATTGGCTGCACGATAGATTTTGTAAAAAAGAATGGCTTTTTTTTGTTCCAAAGTAGCTTGCAAGTGTTGAACCATAGATGGTTTTTGATAAATCAAGGACAAATGCTGGTGGTGTTGCGGGAATTGTTTCTTTTTGCTCGTAAGAAATGGCGCAACTGCTTACAAGTGTTGCAGGTGCTTTGCTGACGATAATTGTTGGTTCAGCGGGCAGAGAAACGCTAAAAAAGAGTAAAAAACTAAAAAAAAGACGCAGCGATGACATAAAAATCACAGAATTTAAAACAACATAATAATCGTATGATAAAGAGTCTTTTGAGCTTTGTGGGGTAATTTTTTAAAAATAAAAAAAAGCATCTTTTTTTACGTTTTTTTACAAAAAAGGTATTCAAGAAGGGTCTTTTTTGTCAGGTGATCTTTTAGCGGTTATTATTTCAGCCTGTCTTCTTTTGAGCGGAGAAAATTTTCTTTTTTCATAAAAATCATACAATTTCTTCCAGGATATGATTTTTTATTCGGGTGCATTTTTATTTTTTAGACTTAAAGAATCTTAAAAAAGTATAAAAAAAGGGTTTTTTATGAATACAAAAATAAAAATGATGTGTTTGATGCTTCTTTTGGCATCAAATGTGATTGGACAACCGGTGTTACTGGTTCCCGGAGCGCAAACGACAGCGCTTTCTACAAAACAGGTGCAAACGGTCCACGTGACTGGCGATGTAGCATCGTTGGTACAAAAAAGAATGACCGTCTCGGCGGAAGAAATTCGCTGGTTGAAGGTTTTTACCAAAAAAGATGATTTAGTACAACGTATAAAAAATAACGAAAGCAAGCTTGCCAGCGAGCTGCGATTGCTTTTTGCAGCAAAACAACCAGCCGTTCTGGCAGTTGTTGCAGAAAACGAATTTGATTCAGTTGTTATTCAGCTTTCAGTTGATACAAAAGGCGCGCATGAAGCTGTGGTCTATTCTGCAGCGGAGTGTCCTGCGTGGGTTGCGCCATTGGTTGACGCGAGTGCGCAGGCTACTGATGCTTCGTGGTCACTTGCCAAAAAATTAGGAGTAACCGGATTGGTTACCGCATTGGTTGGTGGTATTTCTACTGCTTTGTATGTGGGTGTTAATATCTTAAGAGACTTTTCATTAGATACGAGAGATTTTTTTGGTTTAGGCACAGAAGAACAAAGAAAAGAAAGACAAGAAAGACAAGAAAGACAAAGAGCAGAAGAAGCAAGATTAGCAGCAGAAGAAGCAATTCCAGTTATTACTTCGGTGGCAGATTTTGAGGCAAATAAAACACAAGATGAGCTTTTTGTGTATGTCAATGGAAATAGGTTTCGTCTTACAAAACATAAAACATATAAAAATGCTTTTGCTGTTAATACCTTAGAATGGAGACCAATTATTGCTTTCATTCATCAAAAATATTCCGCTTCTCTTGCGGGAAAAAATCTTGCACAAGAAAATATGGCGCCAGCCCGTTTGGTATTAAACGAATCTAGAATTTTATTTGCTTTTAGGCTTCCAGGCTATGGTTCTTATGATGTTACAAACCTCTTTTTCCCAACAGAGCCAGAAAAAATCGAATATTTTTCGTATCCGAATGATCAAGAAGCAGCTGCTATAGAAGATCTAAGAAGAGTTGAAGAAAAAAGACAAAGAGCTGCAGAAGAAGCAGCAGAAAAGCGAAGAGCAGAAGAAGCAAGATTAGCAGCAGAAATAGAAGCAAGACAAGCAAAGCTTAGAGCAGAAAGAGAAGCAAGAAGAGCAAGGCTTAGAGCAGAAATAGAAGCAAGAAGAGCAAGGCTTAGAGCAGAAGAAGCAGAAGGAAAAGTCTGTTCTAAGTGCACCTATGTGAACGAGCCATCTGCGCAAACGTGTACACTTTGTCGCGCTTCTCTCCCTGTGGTCGTGCCTTTCCTATCTCAATTGCGTACAGCGATTGAAGGCTTGAAGACATCCTCGTGTACCGTACAATATGAAGGAGAAGCAGTTGCAACCACTTTAAAATATAAAGACCTTGGTTTTGAAAGAGCAAACTTTGGTCAACTTGCTGAATTGATGAATCAAGGACAAGCTGCTTTAAATACCCTTGCAGATGTTAGATTTACTGTGCCTTATTCGGAACTCAATCAAATTGCTGGAAATTTATATCTTGGAACATGGCAATTTACGCGAGATTATTGGCTTGCGCAAGATGAAGCTGCGCTAGCTGGTGTACCTGGAAAATATGGTTTGACCCAAAAGCCGGCAGTTGTTTTATTTGTTGGTAATTTAGATCAACGGATTGGTAATGAGGCAAATTGTCACGTTTGTGCGTGTCTAATGGAGGGTCATCCTGTTGATTGGCCCTGTGGACAAGAGCATCGTGATATGATTGAGCTTCGTAATCTATGGAGAGCTGCTAAAGTTGCACCTGAGCAAGGCGATCAAAACCCTTTTTGCGCAGAGTTTAAAAAAGATGGTGTTACATTTATTTATTGTCCATTTTTAGAGAGTTCAAACGCAACTGAAGATCAGTTTGTATCCAGATTCTTGCCTGAAAAAGATCGCGTTTTTGAATTAATGACGAACGCTCTTGACTTAGGTCGACCGGTAATTATTCACTGCATAGATGGTGTGAACCGAAGCTTGGCAATCACCGTTGCCTACTTGTTCGAGCAAGCAAAACTATCAGGTATAGAAGGTCGCAACGATAGTCGGGTGATGTGTGATATGATTTCGCTCTGCGCAAGTAAGCGTAAAGGCGTGAAAACTATTAATAGTTTGAAAGAGTTAAGTCAGGAAAATATACAATATTATGGCATGACATTAAGAAGTGTTGTTGAATATTACCTTGGATGTTCTTGGGGTAGCAAGGCGCCTTCACCAGCGTTAGCCCTTGCTGCTGCAAGTGCACTTAGGTTTGAAGGTACACCTGGTTGTGGTGCTGGCGGAGCGATTCATCCTGCCGCAGGTGTTGGTCGACGAAGTGAAGTTTCGGCGGTTGATCCAACGGCTGAGGTAGTTCCTGATTACTTGGCAGACATAAATACGAAAATTAAAAACTTTACAGCACCTGGGTTTGAAGAAATTTCTGATGAGAAGTTGAGGGAAATGATTGAGCGTGGGGATTGGTCTAATTTGAAATCAAAAATGGCGACGCACGTAGGTTACGATATCAGCATGTACTTGCCATTTGCAGATATGGGAAGTGGTTTGTTTTTGGGAAATGATAATGCGACAACGAAAATTTTTGAAGAAAAACGAAAATTGACTACCATTGAGATTAACAGATTAAATGAACAAATGTGGCTCACTGGATCAGAGGATGGTGTTGCGTTGATAGGTCATCCCGGATTTGATAGTCTTCCTGGCGCACTTAGTGATGGTACGAATTTTGATCTTATTTTGTGTGTTGCTGCATATACAAGCGAACGAGCAACTGATATTGCTTTAATAAGAAACACATTTAGATCGTATGGGAAGTTTAATGGTTCTGGCGGTAAAGAATTTGACATCTTCACAGGAAGAAATGCACAACGATTTATTTATTGTCCATGTGATGAGAAAGATGATATATCAAATTTTCATACTCAATTTTTGCCATACAGTGAAAAAATATTTGCTTCTATGGATGCAACGTTGAGCAGTGGAGGGCAGGTGCTTGTTCATTGTATGGGAGGACAACATCGAAGTGCGACAGCATTGTTCTCGTATATCAAAACACGATTGCCTCATTTAAATTGTTGGAGAATCATCAATTACATGAGACATGTTCGTGATGTGGTAAAAGATCCACACGATGCATTGAAAGGTAATAGAAAATCTAACATGTTGAATTCGGCAATTAGATATTTTGTGGGAACTCCATGTGCTTGGGTTTCTGAATGAAAATAATGCATCTGTTTAAGTGACTTTGGGGCCCGGAGAAATCCGGGCCCTGTTATTTTGTAGTGTTGAAATTTTATAAAAAAGCATACTTTTTGTGGGTGATTTTGAATAAAAAATAATTTTTACTCGGCTGAGGTAGGTTAAAAAGAGTTGAACAAAATTAAATAAAAAGAGGTTTTTATGATGATTTTAAAGAAAATGGCGTTAGTGTTGGCAGTTGTTGGTTTTGGTGCGGTTTCGGCTGGATATGTTGAAGATAAACGAATTCAAATTCAAACTCACTTTGCATTTATCGATTCACGGGGTGATTTGGATCAAGATGCGAAAACGAGAGGTAAGGCAAAATATGCTGAAGCACAGTATATCGCTAATAAAAAATTTAAAGACGCTGTTGATGGTGGATATTTTGCTGCACGCTATGGTGGTGAAGAGCCAGGTACCATTGTGCTTGAACAGCATACTTCAGCTGAATATCAAGCGGTTATGGATTATTCTTTAAATCGTTTTTTAGATATTGTTGGCGTAGATGCATCTGCGTATCCAGATAGACCTGCTGAATATTGGTTTGAGGCAAGTCGTTGGTAAAAATATTTTAAGCATAATGTGGTCGGGCCCGGAGAAATCCGGGCCCTGTTATTTTGTGTGACTGGGAAAAATTATTTCTCGAGCAAGATATCTAGGGCTTCATCGATTGTTTTTACCAAAATAATGGTAAGTCCAGTAAATTGTTGTTTGAGCGCTTCCATCGTTTCCCGGGCGCATTCTGGGACGATGAAATTGGTAATTCCCGTGCGTGCGGTGCCCAAAATTTTTTCTCGGTATCCACCGACGGGGAGTAAGTTGCCCAGTGCATCGATTGCCCCGGTGACGGCATATCCAGGTTTTACCGCACGTTTGGTGAGAGCAGAAATGAGCGCAACTGTTTGTGCGATTCCTGCAGAAGGGCCATCAAATTCTTCGTAATGTTGTTTGATAATTGCAAAATCAGATGTTGAAAGTAATTCACGATTGATCTGATATTTTTCTGCAAAATTTTTAATAAACATGAGTGATTGTACTTGTGATGCCTGGGCTGTTTGGCCACCAAGTTCATTTTTAATAAGGTTGCCACTGCCACCAGGGATAATTGAGGCTTGTGTTTTGTGAAGCCCCCCACCATCGGATCTGCCAGCGCACATGCCATTTACCACACCAATAAGCGGAACGGTTGCTGGAATTGCAGCAGGATCGTTTTTGAGTTGCAAAAGATCTGGATATTGGTCTTTGAGTATGTCTACGACCGAAAGCCTGGTGAGTGGTTTTTTCTCGATAATTAATCGCGCATATTTGTTTGCTGCGATGTACAAGAATCGTTTGAGGTTACGTACGCCATATTCGGTGATGAGTGTTGTTTCTACCAAGTCGTCGATCATGCCATACAGATGGCCTGCAACTTCGGCATTAAATTTAAATTCTTTTATGATGTCAGGGACAATCATGTTTTGGGCAATTCCAACACGTTCTGCTTTTCCGTATGGTGAGAGTTCGATTTTGTGTAAGCGATCGCGCAATGCGTGCGAAAGACTCGAAAGATCGTTGGCAGAAGCGATGAATAAAATTTTTGATGCATCGATATCAAGCCCCAAAAAGCCATCTTTAATGGTTTTATTTTGTGCAGGATCGAGAATTTCCAGTAATTGATATTGCACATTTGGACATGCTTTATCGATTTCGTCGAGCAAAATTACAGGGTTTAAGCATTCGGTTGTGCACAATGCTTTTCCGATAGCTCCTGGCCCTTCACCAAACATTTCATGTTCTCCGATAACTCCAGTCAGACTTTTGATCGATTCGATTGGAATGCGTACAAAGGGTCTATTGAGCGCTTTTGCGATTGATTCAGCAAAGGTAGTTTTTCCGATGCCCGGTCCACCAATAAAACAAATATTTTTACTGATGGTTGTTTCGGCAGCAACAAATGACCCTGCTAAAAAATCTAAAATGAGATTTTTTACTTGCTGGAGTCCAAAGTGTGTTTTATCAAGTTGGTTGCGTGCAAATTCGAGAGACTTTTGTTCATTTGCGTATTTGTTGAAGGGAAATTTACGAATCCATTCCATGTAGAGCAAGGTGATTGAATTTCCCCCTCGCCATGGTTTAAGAGCGATAATGTGATTTTCGATTTTTTTGAATTGTTCGGGTGTGATATCAAGACTTTTTATGACATCATTGCAATATGCGGTGATATCTTCTGCGGGGTTGAGTGTATACGCACTGAGTACCGGTGGAATGAATGAGCGTAGATTGTCCGGAGTAAGGTTGAGCGTTGTGTTGTTTGTAAAGAGGCTTACAACTTCTTGAAGCACGAGCGAATTGATTGCTCTGCTTAGCTGATTTAATCCTTTTTCTGACGGAGCTACAATTGAACAAATTTCTGTGATGCATGCAGCTATTTCGCAATAAATATCAGCGGCGTTTGAGTTACTGAGGTATCTGCTTGAGATTGCGCTTGGTAATAATTTTTTTTCTGCGATATTAATTTTTTCTTCAAACGAGTAGCCTTCCAGGTTGATAATTTCCATGTATTGAAGCATTGATGAAGGAATTTCTGACAAGTCTTTTGCGGTTGCGATAAAAAAAACATTCGAAAGATCCATTTCAAATCCAGAAAATTGATCGGGGTACGCAAAATTTTTATGGGGATTTAAGGCTTTTTCCATAAAGAGCAAGTTAATCTTGCTTGCTTTGTCGATGTTATCAAGAATAATTGCCGGTGCTCGTGATTGAGTGGTGCAAAATGCTTTAAAGAAATCACTTGGTTCTGCGCCTGCAACGTTGGTTGGGTCACCAGGAAGATTTGCGATGCTTGAAAAATCGATAAGAAATGACTGTCTGAGCGTTGCGTCGGCGAGTGCTTGAGCGCAGTGAGTTTTTCCGGTGCCCGCAAGACCCACAAAGCAAATAGCTTTTTTGTGCTCAGGTGTTGAAATTGAGTTTGCAATGAGCAGGGTAAGCATTTCTTGCTGTGTTTTTTTCATCCCAACAATATTTTGGCGTAAGATTTTTTTTGCGGATTCTTTTTTAATAGCCGGGATTTGTTCTTTTTTGAATGGATATTGTTCGATGTAGTGTTTATACAGGTTCCCGTTGGCAAGTGCATCAGAAAGTTTAATTTTAATTGATTTCTGAAAGTGCTCTGGAATTTCTGGCGAGGTGTAGTCTTCGATGGTTTCTTGTTCTTTGAAATACCAAGCAAGCTCGTCTTCGGAAAGAGATTTTTTTTCAGGATTAAGAATGTAATCAAATGTTATTTTTCGAATAATTCGTTTGCAATTTTTAAACGACTGATTTGTTTTTTTCCATAGTTCAACGAGAGCTGGAGTTGATTCGTATAATGTTTTTTCGATAAATTCCGGCAGTGAGTACAGGGTGATAAGTTCTGGAATTATGATGCTTTGAATGATGCCGGTGCGTTCCTGATCGGAGTATTCGCGTACTAAAATGTTTTTGAAAAAATCGTTGTATTGAAAGAAAAAAGTGTCCGAAAGTTTATTTTTTTCATTAATGATTATCGAAAGTGCATGTTTAAAGGGAATTTCGATTTCGGTGCTGCGATCAATTACAGGGGTTGTTTTTTTTGTGCAGCAGTTTATGAGAGCTGTTACTTCATCTTCTGAGAGTACGTGTATATTTTTGAAAATAAGCACACATGATTCGGTACCTGCTTTTGCAAATGCTTCAAATAATCGTCCATGTTCTCCAAATCCCATGTCGGGTCTGCCAAGAAGAGATGAACGCCACATGTCTTTGGCAAAATTAATAACGATGTATGGTT
The DNA here is from genome assembly GCA_016871815.1 of Candidatus Dependentiae bacterium. Classification (NCBI taxonomy): domain Bacteria; species Candidatus Babelota bacterium. The sequence goes on along the minus strand of VHBT01000003.1, from coordinate 68,708 downwards.
TACCAAGAGCTTTTGCGATTTCTTTGGCGATTTTTCCAGCAGGGTGAGATCGAGGGGTTGTAAGAATGAGCGTTCTTCGTTCTTCCAGGGAGAGTTTTTCGTTAAGGGCAAGAGTGTTTACAACTTGATTGACGCAATCTTGCGAAAAGAAACTATTTTTTTCGAGTGCTTCTCTGACGTTAGCATTATCGCTGTAGAGCGTATCTTGGGGATTTGGGTTGAATGGAAAACTTTTTAAATGTTTTAGCAATGTGTCGCGTTCAAATTGATTAATTCGTTTAAGAATTCTTTTGAGAGGAGGAATGTTTTTTGAAGGAACACCTAGCAGCCTGAGTTTGACATCCAGAAAAAAAATAAGTTCTAAGATTTTTTTGTATTTGTAAGCAAGATATCCTCCAGATGTAAGCATTGTTGTAATTTTCGCAATTCCAGACCGAGAGAGAGATGGGTTGGTGAGGTTTTTATATGCGGAAACTAAAAATACAATACCAGCAGTACATGTTCCAGGATTATTGTATACATCATCGATCAGGTCTGGTTTTATTGAAGTGCTGGTTATGGAAAAACAAAGTACAGTAAACAAAAAAGATTTTAATGTCATCATACTATTTCTACAAAAACATTTAATTCATGACGCACATCGTACCTGGAAGTTTCATTTTTGGGAAATAGTTGATTAAGTTTGTTTCTTTTTTTTCGCTACAATTATGGTTTTTCAAGAAGAATGTTAACTGCCTCATCGATTGTTTTTACAAAATGGACGGTGATTTCTGGTAATTCTGGAAGTAGCGTTTCAATCGTTCTTCGCGCACATTCAGGAACAACAAATTGTGTTATTCCCGCATAAATAGTTCCTTGAATTTTATCACGATAGCCGCCGACGGGAATGAGATTTCCGAGTGCATCCATTGCACCAGTGACAGCATATCCTGGTTTTACAGGACGTTTTGTAAGCGCAGAAATAAGAGCAACTGTTTGCGCGATTCCCGCAGAAGGTCCATCAAATTCATTATAATCTTGTTTTGTAATAGCAAAGTCAGAATTTTTTAATATTTCTGAATGTATACCAAGCTTGTCAGCAAATGTTTTTATAAACATAAGAGTTTGTTGGTGTGATATTTGTGCGGTTTTACCACCAAGTTCATTTTTGATGAGAAGGCCGGTTCCGCCAGGGATAATGTTGGCTTGAATTTTTAGTAATCCTCCGCCGCAAGCTCCTCCGGCATACATGCCATTTACAACGCCGATAGTTGGAATTGTAAGAGGTTTTGAGGCATCCCATTCTTGTAAGATATCAGCACTTTCTGCACCAATAATTTTTTCGGCGGTGATTTCTTGAATGAGCTTTGTTTTTTCGCTTGTTTCGGTAAGTTCGATAAACGCCAACTGTTCAGCCGCTTTGGTGAGTAATTGGTTGAGTTTGCGAACTCCGGCTTCATATTGGGACAGTATAATTGTAATTTCTGGTGTAATTTTTTCTAACGCTGCGACAGACTCGTCTTGGAGAGGGATCAGTTGTAGAATCTTAGGAAGCAGGTGTTTTTTTGCTATTTCAAGACGTTCCTGCACTGTGTAGGGATGAATTTGGACAAGTTCCATACGGTTTAAGAGCGGATGAGGAATTCTTTCTATATCGTTAGCAGTAGCGATAATCAGAGCGTTAGAAAGATCTATGTTAATATTTAAATAATGATCTTTGATTGCATTGTTTTGGTTGGTGTCAAAAGCTTCCAAAAGTTCTGTAAAAAGTGAGGCATCCATTTTATCGAGCTCATCAAAGAGGATTACTGGGTATTGGCTTTTTGCAGAGATGAGGGCTTTTGCAAGGTGCCCGGGGTGCTGCTGATATTCGTTAGAAAAATTCCTGATATTCGAGAGAGAAATTTTGATAAATGGTCGGTTTAGCGCTTTTGCGATAGATTCTGCTGCCATTGTTTTTCCAACGCCAGGATAGCCATGAAAACAGAGAATTTTTTTTGATTTGCCGTTGCTTTTCAAAAATCCAGCAAGGTATTCGCAAATTATTTTTTTTATGTGCCAGATTCCGTAGTGAGTTGCATTGAGCTGGGCCATGATTTCAGAAAACTGTGGTGTCTTTGGTTGCTGAGACACAAAGGGATATTTTAAAATCCAGTCGACATAGGTCCGGATGAGCGTTGCACTTGTTTTGTCTGCATATCCTTTAAAATCGCTGATTCGATCTTCAATTCTTCTGAATATTTCTTGAGACACCCGCAAGCGTTTGAGGTGCGTATTGGCGTACATGATAGCATCTTCTGGGGTATCAGAAAGTCTAAATTCTGAAAATTGTGGATCTAGGTACGATGAAAGATTCTCTTTTGTTATTGAAATTTTTTTTCCCATAAGAAAAGCGGTGTAATATTTAGCAGCTAAAGACTTGAGTGCTTGTTGGAGTGTTCGAACGCCATTTTCGCCTTCGATAGTTCGAGATGTTCTTTCGATAATGAGTGGCATTAGTGCGGTTAATTCTGCAATAGCATCCTCTGGAAGGTTGTATTCTTCTTTGAGTTTTGGGATAAAATTTTTGAGTGCAATTATTTCTTTTTCTTTTGGGGTGTATGGATCGACATTAATAATCGTCATCCGGTCTTTAATCGCTGAAGGAATTTTAGAAAGATCGTTAGCTGTTGCGATAAAAAAATGGTTAGAAAGATCGATTGGAAAATCCATAAATGTATCTTGGTATTCACTATTTCTTTCTGGGTCAAGAGCTTCAAGAATAGTTTGAGCTGCTTTGTTATTGAGTTTATCAAGTTCATCAAACAATATGACGCTGAATTTGTTTTTGAAGTTGGTATGCAGCTTCATGAATGCACCGGGTTCTGAGCCTTCATAGGTGTATTCAAATCCTCTGAAGTATTTTTCATCATTTCCCATCGAAAGAATATTAAACGGTCTATTCATAGCACGAGCAATTACTTGAGCAATTGAAGTCTTTCCCGTTCCCGATGGCCCAACTAAACAAATTGGGCGTAGCTTGAGAGATGGATTGAGTTGCAATAATGCAACTTGTTCGAGTATGTGCGTTTTTACAAGATTCATTCCATGGTGAGATTGGAGTGTTTCGTGTGCTTTGCTCAGATTTACTGCTGGTGGAAATTGTTTTTCCCATGGGTATTTAAGGACGTAGGAAATATAGGTATTTCTTCTGAGGGAGGCATATTTAATTTTTGAGGTAATAATTTTTTTTATGTGCGAAGGAATCGCATTTTGTGCTAAAAGCTGATTCATTAAAATGGCTTCGTCTGTTGTTGCAGAAAAATGTACCCATGCAAGGTAAATTGATGCCAGAATACTGAGGGTGATAACGGTGTCGCGAGTTCCGCGCATAAACCCACCAAAGCTTGCAGCCTTATTGAGTGATGGAGCAAAAAGAAGAGCGATTAACGTGGTTTTTAAGATTGTTTTTTGTATCATAGTCTTTCTCTTAATTATATTTGTGCTGTTTCAAAAACTAATTTCAGTGCTTCTGGAACTGTCGAGACATAAAAAATAGTTAAATCTTTAAAGTCTTCTTTGATGCTTTCGATGACAGGTTTTGCAGCAGCAGGAACTACAACGTTTCTGATCCCTGATCGCTCAGAACCTAATATTTTATCCCGATATCCATTAACCGGCAACACGTTGCCATGCATATCGATTGCGCCAGTCATAGAAAAATCTTGTTTTACTGGGGTATTTGTCAGTGTTGAAATAAGAGAAACGGTATGAGCGAGTCCCGCTGAAGGGCCATCGACAGGAACATATAATTGATCTCCAAACATAAAGTCGTTTTCACGGAATGTTTTTTGATCAATTCCATATTGATCGGCGATACTTTTTACGTATGCAAAGACACGGTTTTGAGCTTCGGCAGAAAACTTTCCTTGCAATTTATTTGCATGTAGTTGGCCAGATCCATGAGGAATACAAATCGATTCGATTTTGAGCAATCCGCCGCCATTTGTGCCGGCAGCATACATCCCGTTTGCAACGCCAACAAGTTTTTGTTCTGGAATTTCAAAGGCAGGGGTAAGTTGAAGCATTTCTGGATGTTGAGTTTTGATAATTTCTTGGGGTGAAATGGTAACATCCTCAAGCAAAGCGCGTTTTTCTTGATGTAATCGAGCATATTTTTCTGCGCCTGAAATTAAATAGCGTTTTAAATCTCGCACCCCTGCTTCGTTGTTGATAATCCGATCGACAAGAGGTTCTGCGAGTAAGTGAAGTTTGCATTCGATACTTTTTGGCAGCTTCATGTCGGCAGCAATTTGGGGAATTAATTTTTCATGAGCAATCGTAACTCTTTCTTGCCTGCTGTACGGGTGAAGTTCTAAAACTTGCATTCTATCAAGAAGTGGTCGTGCGATTTTTGATAAATCGTTTGCAGTTGCGATAAAGGTAACGTTAGAAATATCGACTTCAAAACCGAGGTAGACATCTTTAAATTTTTTGTTTTGAGCTGGATCAAGAATCTCAAGTAGCTGTGGGAGTAAATAATCTGGAGCTTTGTCGATTTCATCGAGCAATATTACGGGATTCTCTGCTTCTGCAGAAATAAGGGCGTTTGCGATTGGGCCTGCGCCAGAAAGTTCTGCTTCCTGACCATATGTTTGAGATGAAAGGGTTTTGAGTGCTCCAAAAGTTATTTTGCTAAATTTTTTACCCAAGGCTTTGCTGATTGATTCAGCTACGGTAGTTTTTCCAATCCCTGGCATTCCCGACAAACAAAGGATTTTGTGTGATTTGCCACTGAGTTTTATGCCAGCAAGGTAGTCAATGATGGTTTCTTTGACAGAGCTCAGTCCACAGTGCGAAGCATCGAGTGATGCGCGAGCAGCAGCAAGATCGATTGTTGATTCAGTTGTGATACCAAAAGGAAATTTGTCAATTACCGCAAGGTAATTTGCGGTTAATTCTCTGTGTGCTTTCCAGAGCCTTAAAGACTTTAGTTTTGTTGAAATTTTTTGTTTGATTTCATCTGAAATATGAGCGTTATTTGTATATTTATGGTGATTTTGTGCGCGTGATTCTCGGCTATCAAGATAGACCATTAATAATGATGCCAGGGCTGCAAAACTTACCGATCCTAGACAAATTTGTTCAAAGCTCGGCAGAGAAAGGGGTGCTTTGATGGGGTATGGAGTTGTAATCAATGAAAACAAAACAACAAAAAATATTGTTTTATATAGTTTTTTTACAAAATGTAGCACAATTATTTTTCTCCCCAGAATAACGCGGCCAACTCAGCACTTTTTGTAGTATGGCTTATCGCAAACAAAGCTTCAAAAGGGGGTCTTCTTTTTTACTAAAAGAGCTGCTTTTGTTGAAAAAACATTTTATTTAGCTATTTAGTCTGAGCCAGCGATTGATTTTTTTTGTTAATATTTTTTTTAAAGACCTAAATATTCGTGTTTCAGCTGTTTTTAAGAGTGCTTTTTGAATAAATTGTTTCTTTACATCCGGAGGGATTTTGTACGTTCCTTTAATTTTGTTCCAAATAATGGTACTTGCGATAATTTCGCGCTCTTTTTCGCTGTATTCATCTACCTTGACCATGAGCATTCGGTCTTGGAGGGGGTCTGAAATGAGGTTGATATCGTTTGCGGTGGTAATGATAAATGCATTACTGATATCGATATCATGGTTAAGGTAATAGTCTCTAAATCGTTTGTTTTGCACCGGGTCTAGAGCTTGAAGTAATACGTTTTGGATTGTTCCGCGGTGATTACCTACAGCTTGTTTGTCGATTTCATCGATAATAATCAGTGGATTTATGCATTGTAATTGTGAAAAAGCAGAGAAAAAAAATCCGGGCGCAGAACCAACATATGTCCTGAGTGATCCCCGAAAAAAAGCATCTGGGTCATTGGCTCCTGTTGCCGAGATTATGATGTACGGAAGGTTAAGGGCTTTTGCAAGGGCAACGGCAAATGCTGTTTTGCCAGTTCCCGGAGGTCCATAAAGGCATAAAGGTGAAATGTGTTTTATTCGCCCTTCGTGATAGGCAAAAAAGAGGTCTAAAACGAGCTTTTTTATTTTGTGCATCCCAAAAATTTTAGAATCTATTCTTTGGTAAATTTTTTTTAAATCTGCTTCTGGTTCTTTTTTTTTTCTCCATGGAAAATGAAGCACCTGGTTAATAAAAGCATGTGTTCCTCCTGCTCTTTCTTCTGAATGTGAGAGTTGGGCATATTTGATTTCTTCATAGAGTTCGCTTTTTAGGGAAGAGGGCATTTTGCTTAAAGAAATTTTTTGTTCCAATCTATAAAAAGGTGAGGAAGAATTAAATTTTTGGTAGGCAAAATTAATGATCTGTCCAAGAAAATAAATATTAGCACCACCACTGAGAGTGCTGCTAAAAACAAACCTTGCGAGCCTGAATGGTGTTGTAATAAAAGCCCAATAAGAATTGACTGTTTTTGGGAGTAATAAAAAAAAGATAAGCGTAAATAATTTAGTTTTTTTATTCACAGCGAGCTAACATAAAAAAAATAACTGCGCATAGGTAGTATATGCGCAGTTATTTAATTGTGTTAAGCCCTCAATGGTTCCTTGTCCATAAGAACACGAGAGACAACTTCATCTACGTGAGAAACGAAATGAAGTGTAAGGCCTTGAAGAATGTCATCAAGCCCGTCAACATCGTGCTTATTTTCTTTTGGTACAATGATATTTGTAACGCCATGTTGTTTTGCGGCTAATATTTTTTCTTTAAGTCCGCCGATAGGAAGAACTCCACCATGCAAATCAACTTCTCCGGTCATTGCAAAGTTTCCATTAATTGGACGTTGCGTCATAACCGATAAAATCGAAGAAACGAGCGTGATGCCGGCAGATGGACCGTCTTTTGGAATAGCACCAGCAGGAAAGTGGATATGAAGATCGGTTTCGTTAAACAAATTTTGTTTAATCCCAAGAGCATCTGCTTTTGAACGAATGTAACTTACTGCAGCTTGAGCTGATTCTCTCATCACATCTCCAAGTTGTCCTGTGAGTGTAAGTTTTCCTTGTCCAGGCATCATGACAGCTTCGACTTGTAAGATTTCTCCACCAAATGGTGTCCATGCAAGACCGTTTGTAACGCCGATTCGATTTTTTGTGATATTTTTATCCAATGAAATTTTTCGGGGTCCTAAAAACTCTGCAAGATTTTCTTTGGTAAAGATTGTTTTGGTATCGGTCTCGAGTAATGCACGTGCAAATTTTGAACACAGCGTTTGAATGTATCGATTGAGCGTTCGAACACCAGATTCTCTGGTGTATGAAATAATAAGTTCTCTTAAAACAGAGTCATCAAAATCAAGCCCTTTTTCTTTGAGCCCGGAAAAGTTAATTGCTCGTGGTGCAAGATGTTGTTTTGCGATTTTTACTTTTTCTTCGACGGTGTAGCCTGAAAGTTCAATAACTTCCATACGATCTCGCAGCGGAGCTGGGATGTTGTGCAGATCGTTTGATGTTGCGATGAACATTACCTTTGAAAGATCAAAATGAGTTCCAAGATAATTGTCATAAAAATTGTTATTTTGTTCAGGGTCGAGAATTTCAAGCAATGCAGCAGAAGGATCGCCTTTGCCTGATTGTCCGATTTTGTCTATTTCATCAATCACAATCACAGGATTCATGCTTCCTGTTTTTGAAATAGCCTGGATAAATCTACCTGGAAGTGCCCCAACATAGGTTCGTCGATGCCCTTTGAGTTCAGATTCGTCATGCAAACCACCAACAGAAATTCTGAAAAATTCTCTTCCAAGACATTCAGCAATCGATTTTCCAAGCGATGTTTTTCCAACCCCGGGAGGCCCTGAAAAACATAAAATCGGAGAGTGATCTGAAGTTTGAAAGCTTTTTACGGAAAGATAGTCAAGAATTCGATCTTTAATTTTTTCTAGCCCATAATGATCGCGATCTAAAATACTTTTTGCATATGTGATGTTTAGGTTATCTGTGGTTGTTTTACCCCAGGGAAGACCCAAAAGCCATTCAAGATGGTTACGAATAACTGTAGCTTCCAGGGAATCTGGAGATGTGCGTTCAAGTCTTCGTAGTTGTCTTTTTGCTTCGTTTGATGCTTCTTCAGAAAGTGCAGGATTTTCTAATTTTTTCTTAAGATCGTCCATTTCATTGTCAACGTCATCGCCCAGCTCTTTTTGAATTGCACGCAGTTGTTCTCGTAGGTAATATTCACGTTGCGATTTGTTGATGGCATCGCGGGCGTTGTGTTTGATGCGTTCTTGCATGCGAGCTGTTTCGGCTTCTGTTTCCAGGTAGACGAATAGTTCATCGAGTAATTCAATCATTAGTTTTTTTTCGAGTAATGCCTGAGATTGAATAACTGAAAGCGTCAGATGTGAAAGTAGAAAGTCTACCGATCGTTCAAGGTCGTCAATTTGAGAAAATATTACATGAAAATCCTGATTAAAAGAGCCGCCCAAAGATGACATTCGTTCACACAGTGCGATAATTTCGCGCACTTTTTTTTCGACTTGCGGATTATTGATCTGAGAGTCGAATGGATATTCAGAAACTTCAGCAGAAATGCTTGTTTCATCTGAATGTACATTTTGAATAGATACACGGCGGAGTCCTTGCGCTAAAATCTTCATTCCACCTTCTGGAATGTTCATAACGCGCATGATTTTTCCGATCGTGCCGACTTCGTATAAATCTTCAGCCTCTACGGCTTTTTGTGTATTATCGCTAGAGCCACGTACCGCCACCAGTAAAATTTCTTTTGATCCCTCGAGAGCTTTGTTAACGCCATCGATGATGCGTTGGTCCATGACAAGCAATGGAACAACCATCTGTGGGAATACCACGATGTCTACTGTTGGAATAAGTGACAGTGCGTCAGAGCTTTTAGATGTCTCTGGCGCTGTTTGCAGTTCCTTCATAACCCCCCCGTTATGTATGAAACACAGAGCATGGCATCCTTGCCAGATTACCAGCCGTATGCCTATATGATAGTCTAGGTAAGCGGTTTGAAGCATGACAAGATAGTTTTCAAAAAAAGCGGCATTGAATCGGCCAATCTGTTGGTGTTGGTATAAATTTTATAATACCTTGACTCTTGTATTTTTGATTTTTTGAGGGGTATTGGGTGTGCAGGGCGACCAGTTGACTGTTTTGCGATGTGAGCAGATTGAAAAAAAGGTTTTGAGTGAAGCTGGTGAGCTGTTGATTTTGCGTCCTCAGTCGCAGGTATTTGAGCGGGGAAAGTTGTATGTTGTGTCTGGTCCTTCGGGGGCAGGAAAAACAACTTTTTTGCATATTTTAGCGGGTCTAGAAAAGCCGTCGGCGGGAAAACTGTTTTTTGATAATCGGGAAATTACCAGTTGGTCTCAGGATGACTTTTTGAGGTATCGGCAGAGTGTGGTTGGGATGTTGTTTCAATTTCATTACTTGGTTCCCGAGCTTACCGTTGCAGAAAATATTGCACTTCCTGCGCAAGTGCTGGGAAGAACTCAGGTGGAAATTGATAAAAAAGTGTCAGAACTTCTTGGGTTTGTTGGGCTTGAGCACAAGAAAAATTCGTATCCACGTTATTTGTCGGGAGGCGAGCGTCAGCGGGTGGCGCTGGCCCGAGCGTTGGTAAATAACCCACAAGTTATTTTGGCAGACGAGCCAACGGGAAGTTTGGATAAAAAAAATGCCGAACTTGTACGCGATTTATTTGTCCAAGTTCGGCAAAAATATAACTCGTGTGTGATTGTTGTTACGCACGATAGTGAATTGTTTTCGACTGTATCGGTACATAAAATTAATTTGTAATCGCTATGTTTGTCTGAAAATTTTACCAAAAGGAACAAAAATATCGCTAATCCCTCTGCGCATCCAATAATTACCAACAACTTGTTGTTGAGCCGTTGTTGGCCAAGCTTCTGCTTCTGGTGTAAAGATACCATTTAGATAGTCTGCATGGTCAAGGCCCAAGATATTTGGACTAAGTGTGCGATACAAAAGATCGGCGCTCGCGTAGTCTTCTGCGGTACCGATATCGATGATTTTTTGTTGTAATGGTTTGGAGAGCTGCTTGAATGTTGATTCAGAAATATGAATGTTTTTGAGGAGTGGGATTGTTTTGCTTAATATATTGAGCACCACGTAGCGCAATCTTTTTATGCCATCTAATTTTTTTTTTTCAAAAATAAGAAGTCCTGCTTCAAGTATGTGGAACAACGGATTTTTCAAGGAAATGCACTGTGGTGTCTGCGCAAATGCAGAACTTGTTATTTCTGGTTCTATAGTTATTTTTTTGCATTCAGCTTTGATTTCATTTAACACATTCTGCGTGTACCACCAGCCGAATATTGTTTTACGAATTAGGGGTAGCACATCGATGATCCAATCAAGGTAGTAGCGAGCGGATCTTGGTGTTTTGTAGTAATCAAGCAATTGCCTTAGGGCAATTTCAATCGCGTGATCGGTGTGTTTTATTAACATGAAGGGAATTGACCAGGCAGAAAGTTTTTTTGAAGATATAAGATACGGAATAATTTGATAAAAAGATTCAATCGCAAAAGCAAATGGTTCGGAGTTATGGACGAGCGTTTTTCCTCTGCTTTGTTGTTCGAATCTAAGGTTTGCGCGAGAAGCAACATATGCGCAGAGTGTTAGAGCGCAGTGAGCTGGCGCATCGCTTGAGTGTAAATAATTGTGCGAGGTGCCCGAAATCAGCTGTGCAGCTTGAGAGACGCGAGAAATCTGTGTTGCATGAAGAGTGGGGGTAAGCAGCAGAAAGATTAAGGCTAATTTTAAGGAATGGAAAAATTTCATAGGTTTCTTAGGGTTTTTGTAGTCATTTTCTTTTTAGGTTAAAGAATCATTGAGATTGTTGTTGGTTTTTTAGAGAAAAGTATTTTTTCACCCTTTTTTTTAAAAAATGAATAAAAAATTATTCGGTATGTCTTTTTAGAGACCTAAAATTGCAAGGCAATCATCTATTTTTGATGCCAGGTCAATTTTTTCTTCTGCAGTAAATGGCGAAAGAACGTAGTCTGCTACCATGCTTTTTTCTGCAGGCCGAGCGATTCCAAAGCGTAGTTGCCAAAAATGAGGCCCGATTTGTTCGATTGCTGATCGCACGCCGTTGTGGCCGCGAGCGCTTCCGGCAAAGCGAATCATGCTTTTGCCAAAGGGTTTTTCCATCTCATCGTAACACAAGGCAATTTGTTCAGGCTTTATACCGTTTTTTAAAAAAGGTTTAATGTGAATGCCAGAAACATTCATGCCAGAAAGGGGTTTTAAAAGAGTAATTGTGTGTAGTTGCCCGCTGGGGAGCGAGAGGGTGATTTGGCACGAGCTTGCTTTGTCGGCTTCTTTCCAGGCGGTTGCATGATATTTATGTGCAAGCTCATCTAACACCATAAACCCAACGTTGTGTCTGGTATCTTTGTATCGTGGGCCTGGATTTCCAAGGCCCACGATAAGTTTTAGATCAGCAATGTTTGAAAATTTGTGATCCACAAAAAATTACGCTTTCAAAAGAGCGGTGGTTTTTTCTTGTGAGTCGGATCTTAAAACTTCTTTTGCTGCAGCAAGTTTGCTGTCTTTGTTGAATGCTTCAAGAACAGTTGCAGTTGCATCAAGTTTTGGCGAATAGAAGAGAGCTGTTGCTTCTGATTTATTTACAACTTCGAGCCATCCCTTTTCTGTCGCAAGATTGCTGATTGTTTTTTTGATGTCCGCTTCTGCTGTTTTCATCTTGTTTGAAAGTTCAACTTCGAGTTGTGTTTTCATTCGCTCAATATCCAAGGTTGCTTGGCGTTGCAAATGTTCTAGTTCAAGTTTTTTAAGTGGAACTTGATCAGGTGTGATATTTGAAGCCATTATTTCTTGTTCTCTTTTTTTGAGTTCAGCTTGCTTTTTGTTTGCAAATTCGTTCAGTTCTTTGTTTTTTGCATCTGACCATTGCGCAAGGGTGTTTCCTGCTGTAGAAAGTTGGAATACGCTTTGAGCATCAACATATACGCGAGATGCATTTGGTAAAATATCATCGAGTGCGTTTTTTTTAACTTCGATAGCGGCATTAAGTGAGAATACGGATACCATTCCAAGTAATAAAGACATTCTTTTCATCATACACAATACTCCTGTTTTTTGTGGCTTTAGCTGGTAATGTATCGCGATGTTTTGTGAAGGTCAACTTGGATTGTTATGCGGTTACTTCTGGTAGTATTTCAGTTGCTGCTGATTTTTCGTCTTCCCATGTTTCTTCTGACGATTCTGAAGGATCTGTGATATCAATGTGGCCCTTATGAAGTAAGTCGTTAACGATTTTTTCGGCGATATTATTTTCTGCGCGACCTCTTTGGAGCATAAATCGTCCTTCGATTGATCCGTCAGGTAGTAGTCTTTTTCCTACACAATAGTTAAGGATTCTTCCTTTTGATATTCTTTCAAGTTCAGTCAGAATTCGTAGATGTGTTGTGACAATACATGCAACGTGAGGGGTTGATACTGCGATTTCGATTAATTGAGCGACAGATGCGATAGATGCATGATCAGCTGTTCCACTTCCAAGTTCATCACCGATAAATAGAATTTTTTCGTATCCTTGTCGAGGTGATTGCATTGTGTGAATTGCCTGTCCCATGGCTTTAGCTTCAGCTATCCAGCATGATTCGCCTTCAGCTGCGTTGTCTGTGCTACTTAGATGAACAATCATTTTATCAATAAATGTCATGACGCCGTTTGTTAATGGCGCATACCCAAATGTTTTAGCCATCATAATTGCCCAGATGATTCCTTTAAGAACAATCGACTTACCACTTCCGTTAATTCCTGTAATCAAAGCGCTTGGTGGTAGCATTTCAGTAAGTTGATAGTATTCTGCAAGGCTTGCATCTTCAAGGGTTCCAAGGGTGAGAGAATTTGATTTTTGAAGATATGGATTGAGTAGTGGAAACCAAAAATTTTCAAGGTGAACAAAAGGTTTCTCTTGATCAACAAATCTTACTGGTGCGTAAGGATTTTGAATGTCTTTGTGTTCAACAACAAGGCGCGCCATTCCCGTATAACTATCAAGTTCTGCAATAATTGTTGCGCATGTTGCAACCCATTCTTTTACGTCAGGTCTTTTGAGGAGTTGGTATGCACGTCTCACAGAGCCAACGTCGCCAAATGTTCCCGGGTGAGTGTCTTTGAAGAAAAGGCTATTTTGGGCGATAAGGGAAAATTCTTGGCATTCTTTTGAGCTGGTATGAGCAATATGAGCAAATTTTTCTCTTAAAGAAGTTGGAAGAGGCAGGTCGTGTGAGTTGTTTTTGAAGATTCCACTGATTTGTCTGGTAAGTTCTGCAAACATAATCGACGGCTTTACGGATTCGAACATGTATTTATCAAGAACGTCGTACATTTCAACTTTCGTCTTTGCTCCAAAAACAAACGTTGACCAAAATTTACTACCGACAAAGATGGTGACTAATGCAAGAACTTCAAGTCCAAGGATGAATTTTTTCCAATTTAATTTTTTGTTTAGAATTGACTGATTATGTTTGAGAGCTTGCGCTAATTCATCTCCCGTAAGGCCTTGCGTATTACGAGTTTGGAATAATTGTTGAAGTTTTCCGGTATTTATTGCTTCAAGAAGGATTTCTGATGCTTGTTGTTTGCTAATATCTTCAGTTGAAATAGAGCCATCGGCGTTAACTGATTCGACGGTGAACAATTTAAAGGCATTTAAATCGCATCCATCAAAAAGAGAATCGCTCTTGTTCGCATCTTCAGCTATTCTCGCTTGAATAATTCTTTCCGCGTTATATGTATTTGACAGCCTGCTAGCAGGAGTCTCTGTTATATATGATTTATAGTATAGCCATCTTGCCCAATAAAAAGCGGGTCTGAGTAAGGACGCTAAATTAAATAAATTTGGCGCAAACGTTATTTTATAGGTATTTCCACCGTGTTCATGAGTCCTAGAAGTTTTTTCTTTGAATGCTGCTTGTACAAATGGATTTGAAAGAGCATACAAAAGTTCTCGCGTTCGTAGGCCAAGAAAACCCCAATTCCAGTGAGTTCTGCCTCCATATCCAAAAAGCAGTTTAAATAAGTTGGCACCTGGAGATATCATGATTGATCTAATCATGGTGAATGGATTAGAAAAAAGAGCAGGAACGCTTATTTGTCCCAGGTCTCCGGTTAAAAGGTTGTTTATGCCTGGTAAATTATTTAGCACAGTATTTAGCATTTTAAATGGATTTTTTTCTTCATCGGGAGCGCCTGTAAGTTTTTTTGCAGCATTGGTGATGCCATCAGCAGGAGTTGCGCTGTCTTGAAGCGCATCGGAATATCTGTAAAAACCAAAAGGATCTACCCATTTGAATAGTTGGTGGGCGATTGTTTGCTCTGAATTTGTTTGATCTGTTTTATCAATAATAAAAAGCTCTGCAAGATCTTTGTTTTCATTAATTTCTTTTAAGATGTACTCCTGGGTCATTTTTGGCAGACTATCAAGACCATTCATACGCCAAGACATGAAGCTTGATTCTCCAAAATTTTCACAAAATCTTTTTTTAAAATCCGCAACAGCACTTTTGTATGGAAGTGAGGTTAAGCTGCTTAACGGAGCATCTTTCCATTGAGCAGATGAAATTGGTCCTTTTAATGGATCTATAAGCGTTTTTGCAGCACTTGATGTAGCAGCGCCAAGACCGCTAAATAGTCCTGTAAGTGGACCAAACATAAAATCTGCAAGCATGCGAAGACCAGAGGTATCTGAGCACCCATCTTTGAGTCTTTCTAAACTGGCGGCTCGCTTGCTTGGAGACTCAAGTGTTCGGTTGTAGAATTTTTCAGAGATCCATAACATTCCGCTTGGGTTTCTTTCGAAATATTGTTGAACCATTACTCGAGGGAATGAGCGAATTTGTTGTGTGAAGGTATGTGGAGGGACTTGCGGCTGATCTTGGGGTGTTGTGGTTCCTGTTGACACAGAAGAGCTTGCAACTCCGGTTCCGGTTTGTGGAGATGTGTTTGTTCTTTTGATAAAATTTTTTAATGCTGAATAAAAATCATATACAAATGTTTGACTTTGTTTGCTTAAAACGAGCGATACAATCGTAAGGAATGCGCTAAAAAGATACATTGCTTTCTGGTGTTCGTATCCAAAAAACCAATTGGCTGTTTTTTGAGTAAAAAAGGCATGCCATCGCATGAAGCTTGCGTTTTCGCGATATTTCCCAAACCATTTAGATGGCGCAAGTTTTTCTATTTTATTTTCAAGATTGTGATTAAAAGAGGCTTTTGATTGACGTAAAAATTGTGCTTCAATCTTTTGAAGAGCTTTTATTCTCAGGCAAACTGCTTTTGTTAAGTCAGGATTTTTTAAAAAAGATGAAATAAGGTCTCTGCGTTCTGTTGCTTCTAGTTCTGAGCGTGCGCCTTGGTAAATTTGTGTAATTTGTAATGCTTGGCCAAGCGCTAATGATGTTCGATTAATATTTTTATAAAAGCCTTTTTCTCCAAAAACTTGTAAGTCTGTAACCGCTCGAGGGGTAGAGTTTAAAAGGTCAAATGCACTTGCAGGGCTTGCAAGATCAGAAAGATATTCAAGAGCTTCTGCAATTGGTTTTACTTCACTGTGTTTTTTTAGCGAGCCTTGTTGGGCAGAGATGAACGAAATCGCTTGTTCAGGCGTATCAAGATTACCAATTTTTTTACTTTTATTTTTTATATATGCAGCTGGTTGTAGTCCTTCCCAGCAACTTGCAATTTCTTGAAATGCTTTTCTTGATGGTAAATGCATGTTTGTTTTTTTAAAAACGTGTACAGCTCTTGGTTTTGAAAAAAGAAGCGCCGTTGGAGAAAGGGTGTGAACTACAAGAAGGACGCAGAGAAATATCTTTTTCGATTGTTTTTTATAGGTATTTTTCATTACTTCACCTTCATGTGCTTATAAGAGAAAAAGAGTTTTGATCTTGCTCTTCTTGCGCGGCAATTTCTTTTGCCAAAAGGGCTGCAAAACCATTTTCATCTGTACGGGTGTTACTAAATTTTTCAAAAATTGCTAATGCGATATTTGTCTTATTGATTCCGTCTTCAAGTTTTCGCTGTTGATTGATTCGACAATTTTTTAGTCGAGTGATTGTTTTTTCGAGTTCTGTTAATGGTTGGAGGTGAGATGAAATGATAGAAAGAACGTGTTTTTGACTAGAAAAAGCTTTTAATAATTTTGTCATAACATTAATAGATGCTTGTGCAGCGGTTCCGTCTCCGAGCTCATCGCCCGAGGCAAAGATAAAATATTGTGCAGATCGTTGAGTTAGAGCTGCTTTGATCATGTCTACGATTGCTTCAGCTTCTGCAACCCAACGAGATTTTCCTTCTGCTGCATTATCAAGAGAATTTAAGTGAAGAATAAGTTGAGAAAAAGGAGTGATCGTGCATGAAGTTGCAAATGCCCAGCCAAACGCATGAGCAAACATTAAATTGAAGACAATGTTTTTGAGTAGAATAGATTTTCCGCCACCATTAAGACCGGTGAGAAGAATGTTTTCTGAGTGCCCATTTCCCATAAGTAAATCGGTTCCGATTGACTTGGTTCCAAACAGAGGAAACCATCCATTTTTTATGTTGATAAATGGTGATTGAGCATTAATGAATTCAACTGGTGAAACTTTGTTTTCTGTTGAGCTAAATTCTTCTGATAATTTTTCAACACTGAGATAGCAATCAACTTCTGCGATAATATGAATACACAGAGCCAGTAGTTTTTTTGCATCCGGTGTTTGGATTAAGTCGTATGCTGTGCGAACTTTTCCAATATGATCAAAAATGGTATGACCTGTTTTTTGAGTAAATGTTTTATCTTTTGAGTAGGAGATAAGATCTGCATGTTGAGATGAGGTTGTTTTGAAGAGAGCGAGCTTAGAAGCTAAGCTTGGTGGAAAAATAAAATGATGTGCGTTTGTTGTAAGTGCATCAAAAATTTCTGAAGTTGCAGATAATAAAACCATCGCAGGTTTTGTTGCGCTAAAAATAATTTTGTCGATTGCATCAACACGTTCTTTAGGATTTAAGTGTCTATCGAGCCAACGCCCAAATAAAATACTGATGACAAACCATGCAGTCATTTGGGTGATTGCATGACCACGGCTGGGACTGGTTCTTTCTGGCGGAGAGTTTTTATAATGAGAAAGAATCCCAAGAAGTGAGCTTGAAATTTCCTTTAAATCATCTTTGCGTGGAATTAATTGAGCATATTCATCGATTGTTGAGAGTTGATTTGGCGCAATAAAGGTATTCCATAGGCTTTTAATTGTTTGTGTTCCAACGTTTTTCCACCAAGAAAGATAGTCAATATAGGTATCAGTTGGTTTTGTAATGAGGCTGAGTCTGTCCAATAGGTTTTGAGCTGTTGTATTCCCAGGATTTTCCTTTTTGACTTTTTCGATATGGTTAATCGCAATTTGTTTTAGTTTTTCTTTTGTAGATTGATCGGTTACAAAGTCGGCTTTTGATGTTGGATCTTCATGAAAAAAAGATTTGTGTGTAAGTCTGAGTAATGAGTGAGCAGCGTATATAAATGGGCTTGTGTGAGTGTGTTCGTTTAAAGACCATGATAAATAAGGCCCATCAAATACTCCGGGATTTTCCCAGGAGCGTTTTTCTGCTGCGCTTGCGCTTGTTGATGGCGGAGTAGGCTTACTGTCACAGATAGCTTGTCTGAGCTCATTTGTGTTCCAAAAGAATAAATCGTTTACAAGGCAAAGAAGAGACTTGAAACCTTTTAACGGAGAGAGGGGAAAAACATTTGTGTTGGTAAAATTTCCAAGCCACATTTTTTTTGCAATGTACCACGCTATGGTAAAAATTGGTTTTGTTATGATCATTCCTTGTTTAGCGCGATATGGAATTGAATGAATAAATTGTGCCACTGGATCGTTTGCGGGCCCAGTGTATGGTGGGATTTGGTTTTCGGGAGAGTTTAATTGTAACGGAATGTTTTTAAACATTGTGCTTACAAGGGTTTGCGTGTCTTTATCTTTGTCAAAAGATACAATAGCGTTTCTGAAGTTATTCCTGAGTAGGGCGAATGCAATTCCGTTATTCATTCGTAATGGATTTATAATAAAATAACAGCCAACTAATAATTGATTTATTAGTGGGTTCCAAAAATAGTGAGCTGTTTTTTGGGTGATAATTGCATGCCATCGTATGAATTCTGGATTATTAATAATTTTATCCATTGAGCCTGTTTTTTTAAAAAGATATTCAAGGCCGCAGAGCTCTAAGGCCGCAACGGGTTGTCCTAAAAATAATAAAAATTTTAAGAGGCCAGGAATTTCTAGTTTTGGTTTTAGATCGTCGATTGAAGCCCGAATGACAGGATCTTCGGGTTGCATTGTGAGGCTAAAAAAGGTTTCTTCAACTAATGAGAAGCGGTTAACTTGTTTTCGGAGAATATCTCTGGTGTCTTGTTTTGCGCTGAGAGCAGAAATAAAATCGCGTCTATCTAGACTTGTTTGAATCGATGGGCGATGCGTGATAAGTCCTGCCATGAGAACTTCACCAGAGGTTGTCGCTGTTCTGCAGCACGAATCTAGTAACGTTGTTTTTGCATTAAAAAGCTGAAGATCTTCCCAGTCTCGTTCCTTGGAAAAATGTACTAATGATTTGTTTTTAGAGCTTGTTTCTATGAAAAAATTGAGTACGTTATTGCGGTGTTTTGGAAGAGAGCTTTTACCGCCGGAAATAACTTTTTCAATATCAGTTGGCGCTGAATCAAATGAAACGACTTTCTTTTTTGAGGAGACATCTACCCTGATCCATTGTCGTTGAATTTGTTTGAATTTGTTTGCGCTTGGGAGATCTGTTTCCATGATTTCTGGGGCATCAACAATAACTTCACCCCCACAGAAGAGACCCCCTGTGAGTTGTAAAAATTGTAAAACGAGTAAAAAATAAGCGATTTTGTGCGTTTTTACCATTTATTGATTCCAAAAATCTTGTACATATCTTTTAATGTGTGAGCAAACCTTATTCTTTGAGGATACAGATTCTGCGGAGGAATGGTTTTTTTTAGAAGAGAGCTAAAAAAAAGCTCTTTTTTTGATAAAAATGGTTATTCGATTTGGATTATTGGTTAAAAAATTGTATCGATTTTTTCCTTGGTTGAGAGAATGGTTCCCCCCGGAAGGCTTATCTCAGAGACATCTTTGTAAAAAGTTTCATCAAATTTTCGCGTTTTTAAGACTATCGGCATGGTAAGAGCGTGTCCGAGAGCTAATATTTGTTGTTTTGAGTCAAGGGTTGCCAGCACGGATTTTAAGCTTACGCTGTCGGGTGCTCCGGTAAGAACAGCTTGGATATCTCGTTCATCATTAAGTTGTGCAATAAGTTTTGTTCCCACCTGGGATAAGACTTCAGAATCAATGCTAGATGGTCGCTGATCAACGATTAAGAGCGATACGTAGTATTTTCGCAATTCTCGGGCGATTGTGCCAAAAATAGTTTGTTTTGCTGCCTGAGGATTTAAAAATTTGTGTGCTTCTTCGATGGTTATCATTAATTTATGGGGTTCTGGTTGGTTTGCAGGGTCTGCTAAGTATTGTTCTGTTTTTTTTACATAATGATGGTGAATATGCCTGGTAATTACCCCGGTTACCAACAGATAACTGAGCATAGATGTTTGGTGTCCGAATTCTAAAATAACACTGATGCCGCGATCCAGATATGAAAGAAGGCTTTTAATAACCGATTTTTCGGTAGTTTCTTGAGTTAGAAAGGGCAGGTATTCAAGTCGTTTAAGTTTTCTTAAAAGAG
This sequence comes from Candidatus Dependentiae bacterium, assembly GCA_016871815.1. Lineage (NCBI taxonomy): Bacteria > Candidatus Babelota bacterium. The sequence continues at coordinate 48,944 of VHBT01000003.1, read as the reverse complement.
CAGCCATCGATTCAGGATGGGCTCCTAGGTCGTTAGAAAGTTCTTTGATCGAAGATTCGTTTTTTAAAAGCATAGAGAGCCAGTTTTTTTTGAATCGAGTATGCAAAAGGTATGCTGCTTCTAGAGCGGTAGTATGAAGGGAGAGCTCTTCAGAGAGAAGCATGATGTCATCGACCGTGATTTCATCAAAACCGATAACAACTTCTTGGTCTGGAGCGCATCCACGTCGTCTTGTGGAGGCTGGGTCTAGAGAAAAAATAGCAACTTGTGATGGGAAAAGGGTTTTAAGACCTTTCACAAATTTTTTGTTATTGCCCTCTTGGCGAGCTTGTAGTCCATATTCAGAATGCATGTCAAAAATAAGGTTTACGCCAGCTTTTTTCGCTAAAATTCCTGCGAGCAAAATGCGGGTGATAAATGTTTTACCCGTTCCTGTTTTTCCAAAAACAGCATTACTTCGTTCGGTTAGTTTGTTGAGATCCAGGCAAACTGGGGTGTTCATATCAAGAGGAGTGCCAATATTGAAAAAAAGATTATCCGGGCGCTCGGTGCCAAAAATAAGTGCAATTTCCGAGTCATGCGCTTCATAGACCGGTGCGCAGTGAGGAGGAATGGTTTTTACCGGCATTAAATTGTTTTTTGCATCAAGCATGATAAGTGGTTTAATGAACAAGGTCGCAAAAAAATTGTTTTTTCGCAGAATTTGTGCGGTAAATGAGTTTTCTGTGGCTAATGTTGTTTTTGTAAAATTATCACCGATTGAGTCGAGGGCAATATTGGAAATAAGCGAAAAAAAACGATACGTTCCGCCATCAATGCAGACAAATCGGCCCGCTTTGGCATTTTCGATGTCTGCGCCAGACGTCATACGCATGAGTAGTCCGTCAATCAAGGATCCGCCAATAATGTGGCCAAGTTTTTTTCTGTCCATGGTTAATTCCGTGATATTGGTTTTTTGCTGATTTTTAATTTTTTAAAAAAAAGCTGGTTTTTACAGTTAATTTTTTAAAAATGCTATTTATTGATAGAATTAACACTTATTTAATTTTACTTGAAGAGGTTTGTTTGTGAATCAAAAAGCGTTATTTATTTGGGTTTTTATTTGTCTTGCTGGAATGGCGTATGGCGTAGATGATGTTGTTTGTATATCGGCAGGAAAAGACGTTTCGCAGACAACTGTTCGGGATTTGCTTGGTTCTGACCCTGAAAAAATTGCTCAAAGAGGCGAATTTGATCCGAATGGATTGTTGTTGGTAACAGATTCATTTGAAAAAATGAAAATTTGTTTAATGTCATCAGATGAGCAAGTTAAAAAAAAATTTGAGAGCCTTTTTGGACAATTTATTTTAGGCATTTCAGTTTTGAAAGAAAAATATCCTGAGAAGGTTGAATTCATTAATGATTTGCAGGAGATTATACGTTTATTCTGTGATGAAATCATGGTTAGTTATCATAAGTTGACTTTATTTTTTTTGATTGGTCTTAATCCTTTTGAGGTTTGTGCAAATCAAAAAGCGCTTAGGGCTTTTTCTTTAATTTCTTTGAACGAACTTGAAGCTTTTTCTTTGGGGATTAAAAAAGTATGGTTTGCCGCAGAGACTTTTTTGAGTAAATATTTACCAAATTCTGGAAAAAAGTGGGTCGCTATTTATAAATGGAAGATGTTTTTAATGACTGTTGCAGCTAGCGATGGATTAGATTTGCCAAAGGAAAGGTTTTCTTATATTCACCTTCTTGGGCTTAATGATCGTGATAGGAATGAAGATGAGTTGGGAAATCTTTTTGGAAAAGGAAATCTTCTTGAGGAATCTTTTTTTAAAGACTTATCTGACTGTTTCACTCTTTTCTTAGCAGATAATTTTGTTGATGTGTCTATTCTTGGAGGCGATCCATATTTGAATTATTGGTTTGAATGTGACCAGGGGATAGTTAAAACCCGACTTTCGACTGTTGTTCGAAAAAAAGAATTGGATTTTCCTTCAGGGTTTATAGCAAATTTTTTATTTGATGGCAGCGGAGAAATAATTGGTGTTGAGTTGGGTGAATCTGCGGTGATATCTGAAGAAGAGCCTAGGTGTAAAAAACAATTTGGCAAATGTTCCTTACAGAATGGATGTTCAAAAAAGATGATTTATTGGCATGAAAAAAATCAGAGGATTTCTATAGAGCAGTGGTTATATGCGGTAAAAAACTTTTTTGGGTGTGACGAACTTGATTTTCGGTTGGAAGATTCAGTTGGAGGTCGTTCTCAGATTCCTCCTCGTCAAAGAATGGTTTTAATTCCTAAACGCGCTTAATTTTAAGAATTGATTTGCTTGCTTCAGGGTTGCCTCGGGTGGTTTTTTCTTTAAAAACATATCATTTTTGCTATTGAGGCCTTCCTGTTGCTTTTTTGGGCAACTGAATTACTGTGATAGTAGAGAGTTGCAGGGTGTGTTTTTTGAGGAAAAATATGAAAAATTTAAAAAACCTTCTTTTGTTATCCGCGGTATTTGTTGGTGGGTTACCTTTGTTGGCATCTTTGGATGTTGACACGCAGGTTGTTGCTGTTGTTTCGGGTGAAGAACAGGTAGCTGCAAAATCTCCGCTTGATAGGTTATTGGTTGTTCGTTCAGGAATGAGCCTTTTTTTTGAAAATTGGCTTTCTTCATCCGCGACTAATGATGGTGTTGAAAAAATAACTGCTTACATGGACCAAGAATTTGAGAGATTATCTCAAGAAATGGCAGAAGATGCCGGCCTTGTACTTGATATCGGTCATGTAGCAAAAAAATACGTGCCGTTGTTATTTAAGTATTCTAGCTTGATTGAGTTCTCGGGAATCAAAGATCGATTTGTTATGGGCAATCAAAAGCTTATGGATTTGATGAAAAATCAATCCGAGTTTAGTGAAATAAACACTGATCTTGTAGAGCTTTCTGCTCAAATTAAGCAAATTTCTTCAGACATTGTGTCTCTTATAAAAAAACACAAAGCTGATTATGATACGGCAAATCTTGAAGGGGTTTTAGATATTCTCTTGAATAACGTATTGGCAAATTTTTCTGGTGCCCAAAATGCCGATTTGACTGATGAAAATAGAATGCAAATTATGCAAGTGCTTATGGACGTGAAACAAGAAGTATTTTCGTCGTTTTCGGATGAAGATTTGATGGGGATTATGAATGTTGTGCAAGAAGTTGGTGCGGTTATAGACCCTAGCTTGATTGCACGTATTGATAGAGAGTCAACTTCATCGACATCTTTTTTTGTTACATCAAATTCACAGTATGACTTTGCATCAAATACCCTTGTAACAGCACTTCCAATCGTGAGAGATGATTCTTTGGTGATTGATGGTGGCTTTAAAGTCTTAGTTTCAAAAAATGCAGAAGGCTCTGTTTTGTTACATGTTCCTTCAAGTGTTCTTGTTGAAGAAAAAGAGGTTTCAAGAGAGGTGTGGGGAAGACCTCAGGATCCATCGATGGTGCTTGTTTATAATTCATTTTCCGTAGAAGATTTTTCTGAAAAGGAAGAAATTCTAGATGATTCTTGTGGCGCAGAGTGCGTTGAAGAAGATTGTATCGAGTGCGTTGAATAATACTTTTTTGTTCATACATTTTTTCGGGGACGGTGGTTTTCACTGTCCCCTTTTTTTATAAAAATTTTTTTTAATGTTTTTTAACAATACCCCTTGACCTTCCAGTAACGTCATGCCTTATCGTTAAAAAGTGAGTAGATTTTTTGAGGTAAAAAAATGAAATATACGATTAAAAAACTAGCAGATTTAACAGGGGTTACTGTTAGAACTATTCGTTTTTATGATCAAATTGGATTGCTTAAACCGGCTGTAGTTGCGGATAACGGCTATCGATATTACTCGACGACAGAACTTATACGGCTTCAGCAAATCATTTTTTTTAAGGATTTGGGCTACGATCTTAAAAAAATTCAACAAATGTTTTCTGATCCTGGGTTTGATTTTAAGACAGATCTTTTACGTCAAAAAGAGATTGTTTTGACTGAACTTAAGCGGAAGCAGGCACTTGTTGATGCGATTGATGTTTTTATCAAAAATCTAGAAATGGCGAAAGGCAAAACAACAGAGCAGTATGTTGCAGAAAAAAAGCAACAGTTAACAGATCAAACGTTGTCAGTTTTGGGTGAAGAGTATGCCTCTTGTTTGCAGCAGGCAGAGCAAGAAGTGGTTGCTCTTACTAAAAATTGGACCTGGGATAATGAATGGACAGCGTATGTCAGAAAATCTAATGAGATTTTAAGTACATTTGCTGCTTTTTATGAAAAAAATACTCCGATCGATGACGAGTGTGTGCAGGCTTTAGCGCGTGAAAATTTTGAACATAGCAAAATACTTGTCCCGAATTTAGATAAAAATCAACGTATTCAGTCGTTTGAAGCGCTTAAAAATGTTGAATTTGTAAAAAATCTAGGAAGTACTATGTTGCATTATGAGTTGGCCTGCTATTTGGCCGATGCAATGATATTTTTTGTTAATAAAAATTTGTAGAAATTTTAAAAATTATAAAGAGGGTGAATTAAAGGTGTTTTTTACATACAAGAAAAAAATTGCACAAGTGTTGTTGGGAATATTGGTTATGCAGCCAGCGATGCTGTTAGTTGCTCCAAGCGGTTTGGGAGAAGATATGATTGAGCAAAATCATTTAAGTTTACAAAAAAAAGAATTGGCTCTGGTGTCGCAGTTTTTAACATTACCGTTAATTAATAATGATAAAACGACTCTGTTTCAAGGGATTTTACCTGTCAGCACAAATGCTAAGCTGATTAGTTTGTTGAATGATAGAATGGTTATTTCGTGGGACGATCTTACTACTCAAAAATATTTTTCTACCGCAGAATTTGAAGCCCGAAAATCTCGCATAAAATTGTTGGCCGATTTGCAGCTCACCAATAAAGATGGACAAAATTCAGTTGTAAGATCATTAGGAAAAACAATTACTCGAGCAGGTCAAGCATGTTTTGTTGGTTTGGCATCGCAAGTTGACGTTAATCTTCCTGTGGTAAAAAGAAGACAGGCCTTTATCAAGGCTCTTGTTGATTCTCCTGCATTATTAAAAAATGTCCAAAGTTCACTACGTTCAATCGCTGCGCACGAAGATACTTTGGCAAATCAAATTCCGTTGGCTCCAAATCCCTTTGAAGCGATGTCTCAAGCTAAAAAAATGATGGTGATTGTTGGTCTTGAGGTAGCTCTTTTTTATGCCGTTTATTTGTTTAATCCTGCTGGATATGCGTGGCTTAAAAATATGGCGATCGGAAATGGATTATTTGGAGCACTTTATTTGATTGGCAAGATTGCACAGACGGAAGCAGCAGGAAGCCTTGGTGTAATTCTGCAGAATTTGATGTATCTCGGTTATTTTACCCTTTCGGCTGTTGCTGGGTTGGCATGTTTGACCAATTATCGTGGCGCTGGGCAGGCTGTATTGAGTTGGATAACCAAAGGAGCTAAAACCGATTACACGATTATTGATAGAGTTGCTTTGCCTGCTCTTTGTGCTGTTCTTTGTTATGGTATTTTTAATCTTGTTAAATGGATGAAAAAGTATCAAGAAGAAGCTTTTGCTACAGCTCAAAAACTGTCTACATATGTTAAAGGAATTGATGGATTGCTCGCTTATTTGAATGCAAGTGCAGTGCCTGTTGTTAATTCTGAGTATTTGCAATCGTATGAAACGAGCTTGTCTGCAAAGTGGCAAGAGCTTGTAAGTAAGGCTTCAAGTTCGTCATTTAAAGAAGATCAACAATATAGCATGCTTTCGGCTAGTCATCCCAAAGTATTGAATATGACCAAGTTACTTGGCGAGACAGTTTCCGATTTTTCGAGTGCGGTTCAATTTTATGGTGAAGTTGATGCGTATGCAGCAATAGCGCAGTTAATTGTTGATACGCAAAATGCAACCAATGATATCGGAGCTCCGATTAGAACATGTTTTGCAGAGTTTGATGAAGAATCGTCAGAAGCGCGTATTATTGCAGAAGACATGTGGCATCCAATTTTGCCTCAAGCTGTTGTCAGGTCAAACTCAATTATTTTGGGTAGAACTTCTGATGATGCGCAAAATATGATTATTACAGGGCCAAATGCTGCCGGTAAATCTGTTACGATGAAGTCGCTCTTGGTTAACGTTCTTTTTGCACAAAATTTTGGTGTTGCTTGTGCGTCAAAATTTGTTTTAACTCCGTACAAAAAAATTATTGCACGATTTTCTAGTGTTGATGACACCGCAAATAATCAGTCAAAGTTTATGGCGGAAGCATTTGATGTGGTTTCTGTTCTTAAGCAAGCAGACGAATTGCAAGACGGAGAAAAGATGCTTGTGGTAACCGATGAATTGTTTAGTGGTACAGAATTTGATCCTGCGGTTTTATTGTCAGCTGAGTTGTGTGCAGAAATTGCTTTGAATAAAAAAGTAAATTATGTACTTGCAACGCACTACAAAGATTTGACTGCATTAAAGACTATGACCAATGGAGCTTTTGAAAATTATAAAGTAACAGCATCTGTTGATGATGATTTTGTTGTTTCATATCCGTATACGTTGACTCCAGGTGTGGGTGATGTAAATGTAGCGTTTGATATTTTCTTGGATCAGATGCGTAAGCAAAAATTATCAAACCCGCGATTGGAACAAATTATCAAAAATGCTCGAAATCGTTCGTTGAGATAAAAAGATCTTTTTAAAAAGAGAAGGGCCCGAAAATGGGCCCTTTGTTAATTCCTGCTCTTGCAAGAGCCGCAGAAACCTCTGCATTTGCTGCAACCGACACATTTACTACTGCATTTTATATTTATATCCGATGTGTTGTCATGATTGAGAATGCATTCTCTAAAATTTTGAATTGATTCTTCTTGTGCAGAGCATCTTTCTTCGATGTTAGATTGAGCAAGTGGAGCAAGAGTAAGTGCTATTAAAAGTAGTTTTTTGTTCATACATATCCTTGAGATAAAAAGATCTTTTTAAAAAGGAAAGTGCCCGACAAGGGCCCTTTGTTAATCTCTGCAATCTGCACAATCTGAGCTGCAATCATTTGCAGCAAGCTTATTATCATTGTTGAGAATCATTTTTCTAAAATTTTGAATTGATTCTTTTTGGGCAGAGCATCTTTCTTCGATGTTAGATTGAGCAAGTGGAGCAAGAGTAAGTGCTATTAACAGTAGTTTTTTATTCATATATATCCTTATTGTTGTTTTTCGATCATATCAATAAACCAAACGGGGTGAATTTTTTCATTAAATGTTGCTTCATAGTTTCTTATAAAAAGAGCAAAATCAGTAGAATCTTTTTTTTGCGGTTCGTTTGGACGTTTTGGAATATGATGAATATAAGAACCTTTTGTTAGGTTTGAAAAGTCAACATACTCTGGGGTATGCAAGATGAAAGCGTGCCAAAGATTGTCTACGTCTTTCGAGTACATACCTGTACCGCCGTTTTTGTTTTGTAAGCAAAGGTATAAAAAACGACGTAGTTCTTTTTCTAAAATTTGCATGTCTTGATCTGTGTAGTTGTGATCAAGCTTGCAACGATCAATCATATCTTGCAGTGGAAATTGCATGACTTTTTCATAAAGAGAAGCGGTAGACATTTTTTTGCAAAAAGTTTCTGTGATCAAAGAGGATTTATTGATTTCTTTGGCGGATTCATTATGCGTCACATTTTCAGTCGGTTGATCAATCGGAGGGCATTTTGCTTCTTGAGTTACGTACAGCACAAGAAAAGCAATGAGAATTATTTTCATAATTTAAAAGTCTAAGAGGGTATAATTTTTCATATTTATAGCATTTATTTTTTAAAAAAATAGATTTTTTCGATCAAATTTTTTTTTGAGTATGCTTAAAAAGGAAAAATAAGGACTTTTTTATTCTTTTTTGTTTAACGAAAGATCATAAAGTATAATAAGAACCCACTGTTTTTATCTTTTTTTGGATTGTATGTATTTTTTAAAATTAAATAAAATTCGTTTTTTTTTCATGCTCCCGTTATTTTTGGGCGGCTTTTTTCTTGATTTATCAGCTGGAAGAGTTGTTTTTTCTCAAGAAAGGCTTTTCGTGCCTTCTGGCTATGCAAATAATGTTAAAGTCTCTGTGCAAGATTTTTCTTCTGAACAGGAGCGTTTTTTCGAGTTCGAGTGTGATTTGTCAAAAAAACTGGACTATACAATGTTTTTGGAGCTTTCAAAGGCTCATAAAAATCAATTTGCTCGCTTGAGTTCCCTTGAAGCAACGCTTGCTTTTGTTGCTCGACGCATTGAGGCATTACGTCTTTCAAGTGCTGTAAAAAATACCTTTTCGATAAAATTCATTTTTCCAGATGGCGTTGAGTGCGTACGAGTTACTGTCGATCTGCTGAAGGTTGATGATGTTATTTCGGCGCAGGTGGTTATTCCTGAATGTCCTCAGTTTCAGGTTCTTTGTCGGTTTTTTGAGGTTGGATTGAGTTTTTCTGGTGGATGGGCTTTAAAGGGTACTTTGGGTTTAGGGTTTTTAGCTGTATTGTATAGTTGCAGGCAGGCTGCGTCGGAAAAAACTTTGGACTTGTGGGCGAGATTAAAGGTTTTTTCTCAATCAGAAGAAGCTTTTTTTGAACAAGTTAAACAAAGAATACCCATCCTTTTTAAAAAAGATTTTAACGAGTGGAAGGGTTTGATTCCTGGCGTTTTGTACGCTCGAGGTGCTTGCTTTTTTCCCGACAGTGTGATTGTGGTGGTTTCAAAAAAAGCTCAACATGATTCGTTGAACAATTTTTTTGAACAAAATGCGAAAGCATACACCTGGTTTTCTGGTATTAAGCGTATATTTTTTATTGCTCAAGATGAGGCGCGCGCAGCAAGCTTAAAAACCACTATGTTGGAATTATTGAATAGTAAGCATGTCTCGTTTCCGTATGTTGTTTTGGGACAGGCTATTGATCCACAAAAAATGGTATTATCGGCATTTGATTTTGAGCAAAAACAGGTTTCGAGCCTTTTTAATGCTGTTAGGGATGGGTTAGGGCGACAGAAACTCTCTTATGATGATTTGAGTTTGTATGGATTTGGTTTGAATCTTTTTCAGGTAGGCCAAAAGAAGGTTGTTTTCGATGTTAAATTTTGTGAAGGGCAGGCGACATTGTCGCCACATAGAGTTTGCTTAAAGCAAGCCTTGCCTTATTCGTTATTGACCATTCAATTTGTTCGTGGGCAATTTGATAAAAGTTTAGTTTCATCTAAAACTCACAGTGATCTTGTGAGCACTCAAACAACCCAAACAACCGTTAGGGGTGTTGAGAAAAATATTGTTGTTTTGCAAGATCCAGAAACGTTTGCACTGAGTTTGCATGATGGCGAAAAATGTATTGCGTGTGATTCGCAAGATGTTCTAGGGAATGAATTAGTTACATGTATCAGAGCTACTCGAGATATGATAACAATAACATCGCAACCCGTTGTGGTTGTTCCATTATCAGTTGCAGCGTCACAGCCAGTGCCTGTTTTTGAAAGACGTCCAAGCCGTGTAGTTTTGACAGAAAAAGTTGCTGATGCGCATGTGATTCTTCCTACATCAAGGGTTCCGCGACGCGTGCGATTTGCGGACGAGCAAAAATCTCTTTTGGAGCGATTGCAAGGTGCGCTTTCTGCTGAGCGGTTTGGAGTAGAAAAAAAAGAGTTGGTTGTTGAGGTTGTGGATAAAACGACAGGCCTGTGTGTTGAATATGCAGATGAATCTGGTGTTCAAGCTTTGTTGGGTCAGCTCTTAGCAGATCAGGAAAATAGAGATCCGCAAATTCATGTAGCTGCTGGTGTGATAAAAAAACCAAAGTTGATTGTTATTGCAAAAAAACTTTCCAGGCACGCGACAAAAAAATTACAAGAATTGTATGGTAAGATCGAGTTGCGTGACCCAATATGTTTGGACTCTGAGCTTGTAGCGAGTGCGGAATAAAGCATGTATTACGGTAATTGTTTTTAGGGCGTAATTTTAAAATACGAATTGCATCTGAGGGGTAGGTTTTTAGTTAATAAAAATATTAATTCAGATGCTATTGATTTAGGAAAAGAGCTGTAATTTTTTTTAAATTTCGCTATGGTTTGAAGCAGTTGGCTACTGAGTTTTATACCGTTCAGGGAATGCATGTATAAATATAAACGATTTTTATTTGGTGGTTTGTTTTGTGCGTATCTTGTATTTCTTGCTCAACAAGTTGGCGTTTTGGTGGGGTTGTATCTTTCCCTCTTGGTGTTGAGTTTTTTTGTTCTTGGCACACCGATTATTTCTTTTTATATGTTGTTTATGGCTCTTTTTGGCGATGAGGTTGCATTCAAAAAACGAGCATTGCGATTGACAGTAACATGGTTGTTTGTGTTGTTTTTTGATGTCATGTCGTTTTTGTTTTTTCCAATTATTTTTACAAAGACGCCGTACACAACATTAATGTATCATTTGATGCTTGTTCCGCGATCGGGAATGATACCTGTAGTTATAACAGGTATCAGTTTACTTTATTATTGGGCAGTTAGTTTTGTTCGTTCGTCCTGGTATCGTTTGCTTTTGTGCTTGATTGGTTCTGCGTTGTGTTCGTTTGGGATTTATTTGTTCCTGAAGAGCAGTTTTTTTGTTGAGTTTGTAGCATCGCTCAACTCAAATGCACACAATTATTAATTGTAGGTAATGTGCTCGGTTCCCTTGATATCATCGGCTTTGGTTGAGCCAGCCAAAAAGATTATTTTAGTTTCAGGGTCTGCACAAACAATTCGCTTTATGTAGTTATTGGGTTTTGATTTGTTCGAGTGAGCAATTTTGATAACGGTAGGATCTTTAATTGATTTTGATGAATCATTTTTTTCAACATACAAGACGTTGCAATTACACGAATCGAACGTTGCGTCTTGACACGTGAGTGTGATTTCTTTGATTTCGCAATCATCTACAAGTGAGTTTCCTGTGATTTCTGCATCATGAGCAGAACAGTGAGAGATGGTTGTTTTGCCGGTTATTTTTAAAGATCCAAAAGATGATGATCTAAGGTTGGTTTGTCCTGTTAGAATGAGTTTTTTGGTATACTTTGAGTCACTGATTTTTGTTGTTCCTGTTATTTCGCCTCCTTCAAATGAATTGTGTTCACATTCGCATGGGCCGGTTATTTTTAGTTCAGTTCCACTCGAGTGTACGATTGTTGATGGACCTGTGTTTTTTAGAGAGCCGTCAATTGTTACATGTTTAAAATCAAGAGGTCCTGTGTTTGAGCAAGAACCAAATTCAGTGTGACTTGCTGTGAGCGATCCTGTGCCAGAAAAATGTCGAGAAATTTTTGAACGTTTGAGCTTGCAGGGACCAGTGACTGAAAGGCTTTCGGCTGTTGATTCATCAAGGTCACAATTTCCGGTGACTGTAAGCGCTCCAAGTTTTGCGTGTTCCGCATTAAATGGTCCAAGGATTGTTTGTGATCCTGATACAGCACAATGTGAATAGCGAGTGTTGCCAACTCTCAGGTTCGCTTTAAGTACATAATGAAGTGCAGTAAACGCAAAAAGAATGAGAATAACTTTTTTCATATATTTAATAACAGATAAGAAGATGAATTTTTAAAAAACTATCAAACAAAAAATAAAAAAGGGAAGTTTTTTAACTTCCCTTTAAAATTATTTAGAAGAATCGTCGCGACGTTTTTCCTTAATTTTTGCTGCTTTACCAACAGCGTCTCGAAGGTAGAAAAGCTTAGCTCTTCGTACGATACCTTCTTTGAGGACTTTGATTGCAGAGATTATTGGTGAGTAAAAAGGAAAAATTTTTTCTACTCCGATGTTCCCGGCTGCAATTTTTCTAACGATAAAGGTTGAACCCGCACCGTTGCGTCTCATTGCAATAACATTGCCAGCAAATTTTTGGATACGTTCTTTTTTATCTTCTTGGATGATTTGATCGACTTCAATGGTGTCACCAACGTTGAAGGTCGGAAAATCTCTCTGAGGAAGATCTACTTGCAGAACGGTTTCTTTTGTAAGATTTGATGCTTTCATAACAAGTATCTTTGGTCTTAAGATTTACGGGCCGAATTAAATCGGCGACAAGTGGATAACTAACGACTTCAGTATACTGGTCATAAAAAAAGCTGCAATAGTAACCTTGGGTTGGATTTGGTCTTTGGTTTTGAAAAGAGGTCATTTTTAATGCTTTTTAAAGTTTTTTAATGGTATTTTTCAAAAAATAGGGATTATTTGGGGGTTTGATATGTTTGCGATAACGCGATTTTTTTCAATAAGGCTTTTTGTCCTGGGTGCTTTTATGAGCACTTGTTTTGCGGCTAGTGCTAAGTCTGCAGCTATTTTTGATGCCACCCTGGATGATATTTCATCGGTAAAGCGATCTAGTGAGTTTTTAGAAAAATTGGGTTGGAGTATTTCTCATTACTCGCTTTTTGGCGGCAAAGAAAATGGACCAAAGGCTTTTATGGCGGGGAATTATTCGCTTACGGTTTTTGTTCTTCCCCATGAATTTTTTATGGCAAAAAAGAGTCATGTTGTTGCAAATATGCTTTTGGATGCCATTTGTTATGCCGCTTCAATCCCAGGAGGCGCTACGATATTTTGCTTGCCGGCTTTGCCGCAAAATAAAGATGAATCTTTTTGGGCGGCTTTTTTTACGGATTTGTTTGTGGGTGCAGGGCTTGAAGAGTTTTCTTCTGGGTGGAAGTCTGGTGGGGGCTTTTTAGGTAAAATGGCGCAGGATTTCCTCTCTTTTTTTAGGGGGAATGCTTTGAGTGATGAATCGTGGTACCACACAATGTTGAGGCTCCCAACGAGGAATTCTGTAGCGAGTAACGGTGTTTTTTCGATTAAAAAGCAGAATTATTCATTAATTTCTTTGCCGATAATGAATGATGCGAGAAATCAACGGCTTTCTGCTGTTGAGAATATTTTGCCGCTAGGAGTTTGGTTGTTTGATGAAAAAAAAGATCGATCATTTGGTTTTGTTCGAGGTGAGGTTCTATTTGCTGGGGACTTGAAGGAGTCTTTTTTGAAATACCCGCTTGAAAGGAGTATTCAGAAGACATTTGATTTGGCGCTTTCTTCGTTTTGGTTAGATGTTGATTTATTAGTTGATTTACGCGGCGAGCATGATGCAGAAAAAATAGCCCGAGGGATTGAGAAAAATAACAAATCAACACTTAAGTTTGATGAAAAAGTTGTAAGTGAAAAAAAATGTAAAGTAAAAACAGCCTGGATGGAGATTGTGGCGTTTGAAGAATCAGAAGATTTGACCTATCTGGATTTGCAGATAAAGCGACAGTCGCAGCAGGAAATCACTGATTCTTTGTTGTTATCGGGAATCAATCGATTGTGGATAAGCCTTTCACCCCAGATGATTTATGGAAAACATGCAAAAAACCCAGAAAAAAAAGAGGTTGTTGAAGCAAGAGTTCAACGCTTTATAACTTCTCTCAAGCGACGATCGGCCGAGCTTGGAAAGAAAATACCTAAAATTTTTATTGGTTTTGAGATTGCTAATAATTTGTATGCCGATCATCTTCCTGCTCAATATGCGATAGATGTTTTTGGGAATGTTTTTTACGATGTGCCCTCCCCTGTTTCACTTAATTTTTGGAGAGAGGAAGTTTGCGAGCCGCTACATTCATTTATGGCGTTTTATCGCAAGCAAAAGCTTGATAAGGAAATTGCTCTTTCGGGGATTGTTATAGATCTTGAGTTGTATGGACGAAAAAACGCCAGTGAGTTTAGTCCGTTTATGTTGTGTGATGATGAATTTTTGCGTCCATATGCTTTATCGAAAAAGATACAATATGCCTCTGGGCATGAATGTTTAAAAAAAATTATGCATGCGCACTTGTTTCCAGATTTTGTTGGATATGCAAAAAAACGAACAAAAGAGTGTGGGGAATTAATTTTAAAAGCAGTTAAGGATGTTGGCTTAAGTGATGGAATTATGTGTTATTTGCCTTCTTTGTCTGTAAATTGGTTTACCAGTTCATTGTGTCGAGAGCTGTCTAATGGTCAGCCATTCCATTTGTTTACTTTTGCATCTGCCTTTGACAAGAGTCGTGCGGTGGTCGAAAAAGCCTTTAATTCAAAAATTATTCATAGCAGTGTGGTTATGCTTTCAAAAATAACCGGGGATACGTACCCATGGTTTTTTAATGAAATTTTAGCGGGAAATGATGGGTGTTGGTTTAATCGGTGGTCTCGACTGGGAGAACCTGCAGATAAAACCGCATGGCATTTTGTAGAACAGCCGCAACTTTTTGGATCTTTGGAACGACGAACATTTTATGATTTTTTAGCTAGACAATAAACGTTGAGGATGATTTTATCTTTTTGTGTGCTATTATTTTGCAAAAAAAGAGGAGATTGTTGTCATGGTTAGAGTATTGACGTCTCAAGAATTTGAAAAAGAAGTTTTGCAATCGAAATTGCCGGTGATAGTTGATTTTTTTGCGCCTTGGTGTGGCCCGTGTCGTATGGTTGCGCCAGTTTTTGATGATTTAGCTAAAAAATGGGGCGTTTCTCATAGTTTTTTTAAAGTAAACATAGATGAATCGCAAGATGTTGCCAGGGCTTTGGGTGTTTCTTCTATTCCAGCCTTTTTCTTTTTTGATGAGGGCAAGATTGTTGGCAAGTCTCTTGGGTATAAAAATCAAGCGGCCTTGGAATCTTTAATGACACAGTTTTTTTCTGAATAACAAAATCTGAGAAAAAAGAGATTTAAAGACGATTTTTGCTGTTGACATGAGCGAGGTTGTAAAGTAGGATTTCACATGTGTCTATGGAAGTCCTTTCCATTTATCGTGCGGGAATAGCTCAGCGGTAGAGCACTGCCTTGCCATGGCAGGGGTCGCGGGTTCGAATCCCGTTTCCCGCTCCATTTTAATTTAAAATTTCTCTTAAATATTTTTCTTAAAATGGAGCTTCATTTAGATAAGTGGCTTGGATGATGATTTTTTGACAGAGAGTGGGCATTGCGTTTACGATGTGTTGCGTACCGAATGCGAGCTGGACGAGAGTGGTTTTTTTTGAATCGTCCCTGCAAAAGGTCGTTTACTCATCAGTAGTTTATTCAATAGGGATTTGATAGTCCTTGGAAGGTTTTTATATGAAGTCATTGCTTCAAGAAGCGAATTCAATTGAGCGTGCAATTTATCAAGCGTGGGAAGCAGCTGGTTCTCCCCAAGAATTTTCTATTAAAATTCATGATATTGGAAAAAAAGGTTTTTTTGGTTTTTCTTCAAAGCCTGCTGTTGTTTCGATTACGTATAAACCACAAAATGGTTCAGGTTCAAGCGTAGCCTCTCAGCATCATGCAGGATCAGCTGTAAATCAAAAGCAAAATACTCGTGGCGAATCGGCGCGAGGTGATTCGGGTGAATTTAAAAGAGAACGAGATGATCGTAGACCAGCTCAGCGCAACTCAGTTCATTCAAAAGATGCTCGTGAACCTAGAGATCGTGATTCTCGCGACTCCAGAGAGCCTCGTGAATATAAAGGTTTGCTCGCTGGTGTTGAATCTGAAAAAACAGAATCTGCATCTCGTGGTGAACGTCGTCAGCCTCGCAGAGAAAAAAGTGATTTTCCGAGAAAGAATGAGCGAAAGTCAGATGAGCCTCGTGGTTTATTGAGTTATGCATCTGAAAATGGTTCTTATGATTCGGCAGGCCCTGTTGCGCCAAAAAACTTTTCGACAGAAGAAGTTGTTTCTGATTTTGTAGATTCATCAAGCAATATTTCTGGTGATGATGCTGTAGTTGCAGACGTTTGGGAAGCAGCGTACGTTGAGAGTGTTCGTGCGTGGCTGAAAGAGATTATTGATACGATCGGCTACGATGTTACATTTCAGGTTACTGTTGCATCAAAAACATTGCACGTTGATTTTAGTAAAGATTTTGTTATGGATACCGATTTGAGCCGTTCGCTCTATGCTTCGCTATCGTTTGTTTTGTTGCAGTTTTTGAAGCGAGAACATAAACGTCGATTTAGAGGATTGAGAATTACGCTTTCTCATCCAGGGCAAGATCCATTTAGATTTGATTCGGCTTCATGATTGATCTGAAGCAAAAATCTATCGTGGCCTGTTGTACGGCAAAAGGCGCTGCGGCTGCGGCGTTGATCCGTATCTCAGGCCACGATGCATTTGAAGTAGTAAAAAAAATTTCTCGGTTTCCTGCTAAAAAAACAATTTTTGATTTTGAAAGTCATGTTGTCAGATACGGAAGAGTTGTTGATTCGCAGACAACGTTGGTAATCGATGAAGTTTTATTTTTGATAATGCGTGGTCCAAAGACGTTTACAGGTTTTGATACGGTTGAAATAACCTGTCACGGAAATCCGATTATCGTTCAAAAAATTATAGATGCTGCAGTTGTTGCTGGGGCGCGCATTGCTGATCGAGGTGAATTTACTCGACAAGCAGTTGAAAATGAAAAAATTGATCTTGTTCAAGCAGAAGCAATTCACGAACTTGTTGTTGCGCAAAATGAAGTTGCTGTAGATCGTGCATTAGCGCAGGTTGATGGTTCGTTATCAAAAAAAATATCGGAAATCGAAGAGCAGATTGTTCGCTTGCTAGCGTTTGTTGAGGCGAGTTTTGAATTTGTTGAAGAAGAACATGAAGACTTGGGGTATGCGCATCTGGTAAAAAAAGAATATGATGCCGTTTGTGATTCTGTTTCTACGTTGGTTGTAAATTGCGATAGACAAAATCATTTGAAGAATGGTTTTAGAGTTGTTTGTGTCGGTTCAGTAAATGCCGGGAAGTCAACTTTGTTTAATCGGTTGGTTGGAGCAAACCGTTCAATTGTGACAAATGTTGCAGGGACAACTCGCGATGTTGTTGATGCAACTGTTGTTAAAGATGGAGCTTTGGTGACGTTTGTTGATACTGCTGGAATCAGAGAGTCGTTTGATGTTGTTGAGCAAATTGGAATCGAGCGTTCTTTGAGTGAAATAGCTCGAGCAGACCTTGTTGTTTTGGTTGTTGATGTTACTCGTAAAATCTCAGCAGAAGAAGATGAATTGTACGCTCGATTGAGTCGTGAGAGTTGTAATAAATTATTAGTGGTTAAGAATAAAATAGATAGCGCGATAGATTATGACGTGCTTGCACGATTAAATATTCTTTTTCCGGTTGTTCATGTTTCTGTGAGTGCGCTTTCCGGTCAAGGAGTAAATGAGCTTTGGAAGCAGATTCAAGACGTGGTGCAATTGTGCATGATCGAAGAATCGCCATTTTTGTTAAATGAGCGCCACAAAAATATTTTGCTGTCAGTTCAGCAGTCACTAACGGTGGTTGGAGATTATTTGTATCCTCATCAGCAATTTGAGCTCGCAGCAGCGCAATTACATGAATTGTTAGAAATTTTCTCTCGCATGACCGGAAGAAATGTCGCTGAAAAGGTTTTAGACCAAGTTTTTTCTTCGTTTTGTCTTGGCAAATAAATTGTTATTCTTCGGATTCAAAAAGAATTTGTGCGGCATGATAGGCACCTTCCCAGAATTCATTCATCGCAAAATGTTTTTTATATACAGCGCTTAATTTCTCGGCGCTTTCAAGAAAATGATTGTGATGTGCGCAAGCTTCTCTGCAGGTTTTTAATAGTTTTTCATGCCACAGGTAGTGGTGAGTTGTGTTTGTAATTCTGATACCAGCTTCTTTGTAGGAGAAGGATTGTTTTGTTGGGCTGTTTTCAAAAAATGCGTGTTCAAAGAAAAAAGCACAGCTGCACCAAAAAACAAGTTCTTGTTTCAGAGGGTGTTTGTATGTTGCACAAAATGTTTCGCTAGCTCTTTTTTCGCTTTCATCAATATCGGCAACAATTTTTTTGAGTTCTTCAATTTTTGCAAGATTGTGTTTTTGAAATTCAAGAAGCATTCGAGGATTTTTTTTTGATCTTAGTACATGAAATGCATTTGTTGCATGTTCTTTTCCTCGTTCAAATGGTGCTAAAAAAACCAGTATTCGTTTGTTATAGTTAATGAGATTTTTTATTCGTGTCGTAGTTCTTTCAGGATCAGTTGTTTCGGCTTCGTCAGAAAGAGCTGTTTTAAGGGCTGTTATCTCATATTCTATTTTTCTGTATTTTCCAATCAAAATGTCTGGCCAGCCACGGTGTCTTTCGTAATATGCATCTGCTTCTGGATAATAAATATCGCAAAATTCATCAAGAGTGCTTGATCTTTCAAGAGTTTCTTCGAGTGATTGTTGTGAGGCTTGTAGCTCTAGAAACTCAGGAGGTGTTTCTTGGTGATAGATCCCATGGCGGCGAGCGCGAGTGGGCTTGGGATGAAGTGGTGGGCGTGGTGGCAGTGGAGGGCGATCATATCGGTCTACAGTGTCATCATCATCGAGTTTTGACTCTGTGGTATGAGTTCGTAGTTTTCTTAGGCTTTCTTCTTGGGGTGTTGGTTCTGCTGATGATCCTGCCCCGTGGGTTGAAACGCTGCTTTGGGATGGTGATGGATGGTAATCTGCAGGAAGCGGTTTTAGGATTGGGGGTTCGGGTCTTTCGGAGGAGTCTTCGGTTGAGGTTGTGGGTGGAGGGGTTTTTGGTGCATCAAGAATGGTAATAGTTGTTGCTGCAAGGATAAAAAGAAGGTTAGTCGCTTTAAACATGAAAAACTCCTTTGGTGGAGGCGTTGCTGGCGATTGAATTCTAGCAGATTTTTAATTAAACAAAGTTTTTTTTCAATAAATAAGAATGGAAAATGCATTCTGCGATTAAATGCTCTTGTCAGGCGTTGTGATACGGAGTAGAATAAAACCCATACTTCTTGGGCGGCATAGCCAAGAGGCAAGGCAGTGGTCTGCAAAACCGTGATCCCCGGTTCGAATCCGGGTGCCGCCTCCAAAGTTTCAAGATATGGTTGCCGGGGTGGCGGAATAGGTAGACGCAAAGGACTTAAAATCCTTCGAGTTAATACTCGTACCGGTTCGAGTCCGGTCCTCGGCACCAATGTATGTTTGGGCTTAATTCCATTTTTATTTCTTTATAATCTTTTCTGACAGTGCGAGTTTATTTGGTTGCTTGACAAATTCGTCTGGATCAACAATTCTCAGGTGCGTAAGACGTGCCGCAATCGGTTGTGGCAGTATATTTCAGTTTTATGTAGTTGCGGAGGATGTTGTATGAACAAGGCAGAACTTGTTGAGCTTATGGCTAAACAAACAGATCTTACAAAGGCTGCTTGCAAAAATGCATTAGAAGCTTTTGTTGGTATCGTTGAAACATCACTTAAAAAAGGTAAATCAGTAGTCCTTACAGGATTTGGTACTTTTGAAGTGATTAAACGTAAAGAACGTGTTGGTGTTAACCCAGCAACAAGAGCAAAGATGAAAATCCCTGCTAAAAAAGTTCCTAAGTTTAAACCAGGCAAACAACTTAAAGATCTTGTAGCGTAAATTCGCTTTTGATCATTTGGTTTGGGCGTGTAAAAAGCTAAGAAAAAGCCTTTTGCACGCCTCTTTTGTTTGGTATCATGGATCTTGGACTATCGTTTGTGGTAAGATAACAATACGGATGGCGGCAGTTTGTTTTTTTGCCCTGGGGTTCTCGGTTATATGTTTAATTTTTGGACAAAATCAGTTGATTGGTTGCGTGGTTTTTTGACGGATATTGGCTTATCTGGGCCATTAAAATCAATTGGTACTAATGTTGCAGATGTTTCTCAAGCAATTTCTTTGCTTGTTGTTGGCTTTCTTGTTGGTTTTTTTGCGCGTAAGACTTTTAAGATTTTACTGATCAGTGTTTTGGTCTTGATTGGTGGTATAAAATTTTTTGAGATGCGTGGTTTTTTGACCGTTGATTGGGTTTCTTTGTATGCGCAAATTGGCTTTTCTAATGGATTGCCGATCGATTCAGTGCAGGCGCTTTTACTTGGATATCTTGATTGGGTAAAGGCGAACTTGGTTCCAGCGTTTGGCTTAATCACTGGCTTGTATTTTGGCTTGATTGGCTAAATTTAAATTTTTTATTTATAAAGGCTGTGTTTTTTAATTCACAGCCTTTTTTTATTGAATTATCTTTATATTAGATGATTGAGATTTTTTAGTTTTTTTTATGAAATTTAAATGGTTTTTTGATGCGTTGGCGTGGGCAAGGAGTGGTTGGGTTCTTGAAAGTGAACATGATTCTGCTTTTGGGAGTACTCGTTATTGGAGGAAGGATCTTTCTTGGGCTGAAATAAAACAAAATCGGTTGGGTTTTGTCTTTTTAATTATGCCATTTATTCTTATTTTGAGTTTGGTTTTGGGGTTTGTTTTTTATTCTAAGGACTTGAAGATAAAATCTGCAGAAGCCGGTGATGTTAATGCTCAAGTTGAGCTTGCGTTGGAATATTATCAAAAAAAAGATTTTAATAAATCTGTTGCTTGGGCAGAAAAGGCTGCTGAGGGTGGTAATGCATTTGCTCAGTATATGTTGTCTTATGCATATCGTTGTGGACAGGGTGTTGTGCAAGACTTTGATAAGGCTTTTTATTGGTGTGAAAAATCTGCTAATCAGGGAGAATCTTGCGCACAATTAGATTTGGGAGTCATGTGCACGGATGGTCTTGGCTCTGTCCATCCTGATTATAATAAAGCTTTATATTGGCTGTCTTTGGCGGAAAAAAGCCGGCAAAATGATGATGCGTGCGCATATAATTTGGGACAGATTTATTTAAAGTTAGAACAATTTGAAAAGGCTGCAGGGTATTATAAAAAGACGTTGTCTATTAATTCGCGGCATGATGATGCGGCTCTTAATTTGGCTTGTTTGTATTTTAACGGTACTGGTGTTCCGCAAGATTATGTCGAATCACGTAGGTTTCTTTTGATTGCAGCAGAAAATGGTTCGGGTCTGGCGATGGCAAATTTGGGGTTGGTTTACTCGAATGGATTTGGGGTTCCGGTTGATTTGAATAAAGCTCAAGGGTGGTTAGAAAAAGCAGTTGCTGTGGGATGCGAAGATGCACAGGGCTTATTGTCTAAGGTTATAGCGGCTCAAAAATAATTTTTTTTATTCGTTGTGTATTCGTTTAAGGGCTCAATAACTTGAGCCCTTAACTATTTGTTTAAGATATTATGCGATTTTGAAGCTTTTTTTTGTATTCAACAAGGATTTGGTGAAAGGTTTTTAGATCGTTTTGAAGGATTTCCCTTTTTCCTGTTATGAAATCTGGCTGAGTCATAAAACCGTGATTCATTAATTCTTTGTAGGTGCTTTCTGCTTCTGAGCAAAGGTTTTTTATTGTTTCTGAGGGATATGCTTTTAAATTGTTAATTATTCCTAAGAAATAATGGTCTGTGATTTCGGCAAGCTCTAGAAGTAATTTTTCGTCCCAGTATTTTTTTGGTCTTGTTATTGGAGATGTGTATTCTTTGTGCCAGAGGTAGGCGACAAGTCCTAATAAAACTATACTTTCGCCGATCAATAAAGTTTTTGATGGTTGAGTGAATGCTAAGACAAAAGATGCCATGAGCCAGACTGCAAAGGTTCCTTCGGCTAGATACTCGAATATGTGGATGCTTTTGTCTTTGTAAAAGCTATATTCATCAAGGGAGTCTTTTATTTCCGCAATTCTAGAAAGGGTTAGGGATTTGTTGTCTTGAGTGTATTTAAAGTAAGCGATTGATAGGTATTTGAGTAGTAATAAATTTAGAAGAGATTGTTTTTCTTTGTTAGAGATATTTGAGCTTGAGATTTCGGTAATTATGTTGTTCATGTCGCAGGAAAGTTCTTCGCTGTTTATATTGACTTTATTAAGGGTTTCTTGGGGAAGCTGCGCTAAGTAGAGTTGCTCGGAGAGAATTTTTGATTGTATGTCTTTGTGTGGGGCGCTTGTTTCTGTGGAGTGAATTGAATTTATGATTAGTGAGAATGTAAGTAATAGTATTTTTTTGTAATGGTTCATTTTTTTATCCTAAAAATTTTTTAAAAAATCCGGTTATTCCGTCATTTGAATTTGAGTTTTGCGTATCAATATGAGATGAAAACTCGAGTAATGTTTTTTTTGCTTCAGCGGTAAGTTTTGTTGGAATGTGACATTGTGTGATTATCACAAGGTTGCCGCGTGCATTTTTACCAAGAACGGGAAAACCCTTTCCAGGCATTACAATCTCTTTGCCAACTTGGCAGCCTGATGGAATTTTTAATGTTTCTTTTGTTCCGTCAATTGATTCGATTTCGATTTGGCATCCCAAGACAAGTTGTGGATATGTCAGTGTGAGTTTTGTAACTAAATCGTTTTCGCGTCTTGTAAATGTTGAGTGAGCTGCAATATGTGTTCTGATGTACAAATCGCCAGAGCGTCCGCCAAAGACTCCGGCATCGCCTTTTTCTGCAAGTCTGAGTTGTGCGCCATCAAAGATGCCAGCTGGAATGGTAACGGTGAGTTTTTCGTGTTTTTGTACGCGTGATTGCCCTGAACAGGTTTTGCATGGATTTGTAATGATAATTCCCTGTCCTTTACATGTTGTGCATGGTTTTGCAAAAGAAAAGAATCCTTGTTGATGCATAACTTGACCATGTCCTCTGCAGCTTGAACAAGTCGTTGCTTTTGCGCCGTCAGCTCCGCCCGTTGCGTTACAATCGGTACATGTTTGGTAGCGATACACGCCGACTACTTTTTTTGTTCCAAGAAATGCTTCTTGAAGTGAGATGCTTACGTCTTGGCTAAGGTCGCTTCCGTTTTGTGCTGTTGGGGAAGTTTTTTTTGCGCGGGATCGAGATTGGTGGCCTCCGCCAAAGAACGAACCAAAGATGTCTCCAAACTGTTCAAAGACTTCGTCTGCGTTTGAATAATGATGTCCGCCAGTAAAATCTGCCCCAGAATGACCAAATTGATCATATTGTTGGCGCTTTTGAGGGTCTGAAAGTGTTTCGTATGCTTCTGCTGCTTCTTTAAATTTGTCTTCAGCTTCTTTGTTGTTTGGGTTTTTGTCTGGGTGATATTGAAGGGCGAGCTTTCTGTAGGCTTTTTTTATTTCTTCGGGGGTTGATGTTTTTGATACTCCAAGAATATCGTAGTAATCGCGTTTTGCCATTGGTGTCTTTTCGTTTTTTTATAAAAAATATGAGTATTGGTTTGATAGATAATTATTTTTTATCTTAGCGTACGGGTTGTTTGGTGGCAAGGTGCACGAGTCTCGCTTTGTTGTGTGGTGGTTTTTTAATAATTAGTAGAAGTCTTAAGAAATTGTTGTGAGAAGGTTTTTTGGTGCCCAAGAGGGGACTCGAACCCCTACCTCTGTAACAAGACTAGGACCTGAACCTAGCGCGTCTGCCAATTCCGCCACCTGGGCATTTAAGATTAGTCAGAGTTTATAGCGGTTTATTTATTGGGTCAATTTTAGTTAAATCCGCGAGTTTTTATTTTATTTGCCAGTTTGGGTGTTTGGCAGTCTTCGCTTTTGTTGATTTTTTATTTCGCCGACTCATATTCTCTCATTCAGCTCGTCTTGTTGGCGTTATCTTATTTTGAGAGGTGCTCGGTTTTTGTTTGAAGCGATTTAAGTTAACGTTTGCTTTTTGATTTTGATAGGTACAGATCCTTAAGGAGAAGGGGGAGAGTATGAGTAGTCAGCGTAAGGGGCTTGGGCTTCTTGTAAGATTTTTTTTAACAGCTGTTTTGTTGGCTGTTGGGGCTGAAAAGGTCTATGCGCCGTTTGTTTTTTCCAGTCGAGAATCCAGATTGCGTTTGGCAGATACGACCAGCCGCTTTTTTGTTGATACTGCAATAACTGGATTTAATGGAACTCTTGAGCTTTCAAATGCGGCCTCAACAAGAATTCAGGGTGACGTTGCTGATGCGATTACTTTTTCTAGTGGAATGTTGGAGCAAGGAACTGCGCGTGCTTTGTTTACTGGTGTTTATAATGGATCATCCACAGATACTATTAAATTAACAGGTTCTCACAGGCTATGTGCTCTTCCTGGAACTTTTTTGCCGGCGGTGACGGTTTCTGGCACTGGAAATTCTATCGAGGGCGCTCCTTTATTTAGCTCTGCGATCGTCTTGGCTGATTCAAGTACCTCGGTTACTTTGGCTCTTCAGGGTAAGCTTAATGCGAGTGTGACCATGAATGGTGGAACAATTGTGCTTGGGGATCATTTGGCGCTTGCGGAGAATGTTGAGTTTTCTGGTCGCGGAAATATTGATTTTGGACTAAGAAGCTTGGTTCTTCCTGGTCGAGATCTTACCTGGACTGGTACATTGTCTATGATTAACGCCGGTGCTCTTGAGCTTGCCGCTCCATTTAAGTTGAGTGGTTCCTGGTGGTTTGGTTCGGCAGGTTTTGGAACAGCGCAAACAAGAAGTCGTTCGGTTATTGATGGTCATGGTATGGTTCTTGATATGTCTACCTGTGGAACGATTGTTGTTCGTGCGGGACATACTCTTGAAATTAATAATTGTGTCATTAAAGGACTTGGAACAATATCCGGTCCTCTTGGTGGTTCTACAAATGGATTAGGCTTCTTCTTAATGGAAGATTCGTATTCAACGGTTTCCTTTAATGGTTGTACATTTATTTTAGGTGCTAACTATACGCTTACTCAGGGAACGTTCTATTTCTACGGAGCGCCTTGCGCGGTAGAAACAGGTTCGTATACCTTTAGTGCAAGAGCAAATACTGGTGGTGTGTTTAGAATTGATAATACGGTTCTTGAGTACAGCACATTATCTTCGCCTGATGCGTCTAATATTATTCAGCCTGATGGCGTGAGTGTTATTTCTGTTAATGGTGGGGTTGTTGAGAGTCAAGAAGCTCTGCGTGCTATCTTTGTTGATGCTGCATTTTATCAACAGATTAGAGATGAAAGTGTTAGTGGGCTTAACAGGGTTCTTAATTTCCGCGGAACTAGTGCAAGTAATATTACCTGGAATGGTGGTGGGCGTTCTATTCAGTTTGCTCGTGGAACGGGTCAGAGTGGAGCCCTTGTGGTTGCTGCCAATAAGACCGTGACCTTGGAAAACGTTGTGCTTAAAGACTTTAGCTCGGCGTGCTGTTCTCTCGGTTCTGGTGCTTCATTGGTCTTTGGTAATGGTGTTACTATTGAGTTGAGTGCGAAAGAAGACTTGAGTATGACATGGTCGTTTACTGGTCAATCTACAGCATCAACAATTCGGGGTTGTGGTCATGTGCTTAACTTGGGTAGC
Source organism: Candidatus Dependentiae bacterium (assembly GCA_016871815.1). Classification (NCBI taxonomy): domain Bacteria; species Candidatus Babelota bacterium. Next base: position 23,804 of record VHBT01000003.1, on the reverse strand, counting down.
TTGAGTTCTAACTTTGTTGGTATTTCTGTTGGAGCTGGAGAGGGTGCTGGTTCGCCGGTTAACTTGTGGCTGGATGATGTTGTTGTTGAGGGTTTGACTGGGGCTGTTAACGTTGGGACTAGTGGAGCTTTGAGTGCGAAAACAACTTATAGTGTTGCCGAGGCTTACATTGCATCGCGTAATTTGATTCGATGTGTTGACTATACTGGTGTTATTAATCTTAGAAATACGGATCTTAACTTGGCGGGAAATTATACTCTCTCTGCTGGTAATATTAATATTTATAATGATGTTAATATTAAGGGTAAGGGATATACGTTTGCTTTCTCTTCAAATGGAACATTGGCTATTCAGTCGGCGTCGACTTTGTATGTTGATAGAAACGTTACCTTTAGCTATGACTCCTCAGGGCTTGGGGCTCGTGGTGGTTCTGCTTCGAAAAATCAACTTACAATGGCAAGTCAAACTTCTCGCTTGTATTTGAATGGATGTACGTTCTATGGAACATCAACTTCGCCAAGACTTCAAACCGGTGTGCTTGTTATTGATGACAAGGTTGTGTTTACGTCAGAGGGTACTGTTGATGCAAATGCTATTTGCTTGAGTGATTCTGGAAGCTTGAGAGTTGAGGTGTTGGCTGGAGCGGTCTTTGATATTTATGGAGCGATTTCCTATATTTAGAAATATTCCTTTATATATATAGTGTCAAAAGGGGCGTGCTTTTAGGGTGCGCCCCTTTTGTTTGGTTAAGACTATGCAGCTTAATCGTATTTTTTGCCCTGGGTCTAGGGTTTATTTGCGCAAAAAAAAGTTTTTTGAAAAAAAAGTAAAAAAAAGCTTGCAACTCAAATTAAAATCCCTATAATTGTTTTTGTTGATGGCTGATGCGAAACGAAGTTGAAAAACGACGACCAGTAGCTTGTTTTTCTGAGTAAGTTTGTGTAAAAAAAATTTGCAATATTAAAAAATATCACGTAATTTAAAAACACGAATTGTTTTTGGGTTTGTTAATTCATGCGGTAATTTTTTTTGCCTTGAATTGATGATAAAAAAATAAAAAATAAAACTTGCAAAATGAAAAAAATGATGTATAGTTTTGTTATCGATCGAACGAAGCGAAAGCGCGATTGAGTCGAGAGAAAAAAAGATTTTTGATCTTTGAGATTATTGAAACCATAGATTGAATGAAAATTCGTCTGAACATGGACCTCTAAGTTTTTGATATGGAGAGTTTGATTCTGGCTCAGAATGAACGCTGGCGGCGCGCCTAACACATGCAAGTTGAACGAGAAAGCCTTTTGGGGTAAGTACAGTAGCAAACGGGTGAGGAACGCGTAAGAATCTACCTAACAGTGGGGAATACCTTCGAGAAATTGAAGTTAATACCGCATGGTCTCGAAAGAGTAAAGGCGGCCTCATGCTGTCGCTGTTAGATGAGCTTGCGTCCTATTAGCTAGTTGGTTAGGTAATGGCTGACCAAGGCGATGATGGGTAGCCGGCCTGAGAGGGTGATCGGCCACACTGGGACTGAGATACGGCCCAGACTCCTACGGGAGGCAGCAGTGGGGAATATTGCGCAATGGGCGAAAGCCTGACGCAGCGACGCCGCGTGGAGGATGAAGGTCTTTGGATTGTAAACTTCTGTTAAGCGGAAAGAAAGACCGTGGGTTAATACCCCGCGGGGATGACGGTACCGCTAGAGAAAGCACCGGCTAACTTCGTGCCAGCAGCCGCGGTAATACGAAGGGTGCGAGCGTTATTCGGAATGATTGGGCGTAAAGAGCGTGTAGGCGGCTTCATAAGTTGTTTGTTAAATCCGGTGGCTTAACCATCGATATGCAGACAATACTGTGTTGCTTGAGTGCGAGAGAGAGGGGTGGAATTCTAGGAGTAGCGGTAAAATGCGTAGATCTCTAGAGGAATACCGATGGCGAAGGCAGCCCCTTGGTTCGTAACTGACGCTGGAGCGCGAAAGCGTGGGGAGCAAACAGGATTAGATACCCTGGTAGTCCACGCCGTAAACGATGATCACTAGATGTGGGTTTTCTTTGGAAGATCTGTGTCGAAGCTAACGCGTTAAGTGATCCGCCTGAGTATTACGATCGCAAGATTAAAACTCAAAGAAATTGACGGGGGTCCGCACAAGCGGTGGAACATGTGGTTTAATTCGACACTACGCGAGTAACCTTACCCAGGCTTGACATTTTTGTGACCGCGCTAGAGATAGCGTTTCTTGGGGTAACTCAAGCACATTAACAGGTGCTGCATGGCTGTCGTCAGCTCGTGTCGTGAGATGTTGGGTTAAGTCCTTTAACGAGCGCAACCCTTGCCGCTAGTTGCTACATTTAGTTGGGCACTTTAGCGGGACTGCCTTGGAAACAAGGAGGAAGGTGGGGATGACGTCAAGTCCTCATGGCCCTTATGTCTGGGGCTACACACGTGTTACAATGGCGAGAAACAAAGGGGCGCGAAACCGCGAGGTGGAGCAAATCCCAGCAAAACTCGTCTAAGTTCGGATTGCAGTCTGCAACTCGACTGCATGAAGTTGAAATCGCTAGTAATCGCATATCAGAACGATGCGGTGAATACGTTCACGGACCTTGTACACACCGCCCGTCAAACCATGGGAGCTGTTTGCGCCCGAAGTCGTTTTTGTCAACCGTAAGGAGACGAGCGCCGAAGGTGCGGGGAGTGACTGGGGTTAAGTCGTAACAAGGTAGCTGTAGGAGAACCTGCGGCTGGATCACCTCCTTTCGAGGGAGTAAAATAGACAAGTTAAACTTGTCTGCGATGTAAAAATCGTAAAAGATGTGTAAAGAGTCCATGTTCAGACGTTAAAATTTTGTTAATTCGTTCGAGTTAACAATGCCTGTTGCTGGGCCTATAGCTCAGCAGGTGAGAGCGCCTCGCTTATAACGGGGAGGTCGGTTGTTCGAGTCAACCTAGGCCTACCAAGGTTTTGGTAGTTTAAGGCTTTGTTTTGATAAGGGCCCGTAGCTCAGCTGGTTAGAGCACCCCGCTGATAACGGGGAGGTCGGTTGTTCGAGTCAACTCGGGCCCACCAGTAAAATATAATGGTTTGTGATCTTTGAAATATTTGAGAAAAGTGCTAAGTAAGCAGAAAAATTTTCATTACTTCTTTAATTAGGGGTAATACTACAAATTTGGATAATTGAAAAGGGCGTATAGGGGATGCCTTGGCATTAAGAGGCGATGAAAGACGTTGAAGGCTACGATAAGCCTCGGGGAGCTGCCAATTAAGCGATGATCCGGGGGTTTCTGAATGGGGGAACCCGCTGATTTGATTTATAAAGTCAGTATTCTAATTTGAATATATAGGATTAGAAGGCAAACGATCTGAACTGAAACATCTAAGTAGGATCAGGAAAAGAAAACAAAGTGATTTCCTGAGTAGTGGTGAGCGAAACGGAAGAAGCAAAAAACGATTGTCATGTGATAGCCTGCATGCGTTGTGGCAATCGGGAAGTGGGGCTTATTTGTCGGAAATGCAGTTTTCGAGACAGCAATCCTTAGTTATAAGAATGACATTGAATGGTCAACCACAGAGGGTGACAGTCCCGTATTTTAAAACTAAGGTTAGTTAGTTTGAGTGAGTACCCAAGTACCATGGAGCACGTGAAATTCTGTGGGAATCTGCCCAGACCATTGGGTAATGCTAAATACTACTTAATGACCGATAGCGAACAAGTACCGTGAGGGAAAGGTGAAAAGAACCCCGGGAGGGGAGTGAAATAGACCCTGAAACTATACGTCTACAATCGGTGGAAGTGCGATATACGTATGCACGACCATGTACCTTTTGCATAATGAGCCAACGAGTTACTTCTACATTGCGAGGTTAAGTTTTGAAAGAACGGAGCCGTAGCGAAAGCGAGTCTGAATAGGGCGTTAGTAGTGTGGAGTAGACCCGAAACCTAGCGAGCTAGCCATGAGCAGGATGAAGTTGCTGTAAATAGCAATGGAGGTCCGAACCGGTGAGTGTTGAAAAATTCTCGGATGACTTGTGGTTAGGAGTGAAAGGCTAATCAAGCTGGGAGATAGCTGGTTCTCTTCGAAATATATTTAAGTATAGGCTCGTATGCTTACCCGCGGGGGTAAAGCACAGTTTAGGCTAGGGGGCGAAAGTCTACCAACCCTTTACTAACTCTGAATACCGCGGGGTGGAATACGGGACTCGGACTATGTGGGATAAGCCGTATGGTCGAGAGGGAAAAAGCCCAGACCGCCAGCTAAGGTCCTCAAGTGCACGCTTAGTGGGAAAAGAGGTGGAAATACTTAGACAGCCAGGAGGTTGGCTTAGAAGCAGCCATCCTTTAAAGAAAGCGTAATAGCTCACTGGTCAAGTGTTTCTGCGCTGAAGTATAAACGGGGCTCAAGCGTGCCACCGAAGCTGCGGGTTTTATGTTTTGACATAGAGCGGTAGAAGAGCGTTCTTAGAAAGATACAAGTTCGACTGGAAAGACGAATGTGGTTCTAAGAAGTGAGAATGTTGGTATAAGTAACGAAAAAACGGGTGAAATTCCTGTTCGCCGTAAGCTCAAGGTTTCCATGGGAAAGGTTCATCCGCCCAGGGTTAGTCGATGCCTAAGCCGAGGCCGAGAGGCGTAGGTGATGGAAAACAGGTTAAATATTCCTGTACCACTGGACTGCGTTTGAGTGATGGGGTGGCGCAGAAGGCAGAGTTCACAAGATTTTTGGATTGTCTTGCGAAGTGTTCGAGGAAGAGCGTGTAGGTAAATCCGCCGCTCATAGATTCTGAGACATTATAGGTGCGCTAATTTATATAAGAAGCGTATTGAGCTCGAGTCATGCTGACTAGAAAAACCTCTAGCGAGTAGAAGAGTGATCGTACCGTAATCCGACACAGGTGAGCGAGCTGAGTATGCTCAGGCGTTGAGATAACTCTCTCTAAGGAACTCGGCAAATTGACCTCGTAACTTCGGGATAAGAGGTGCCAGGCTTGTTAGTTGCGACAGCAATGAAGCAGGTTCTGGTCGCAGATAAGAGTCCCAATCGACTGTTTAACAAAAACACAGGGCCATGCAAAATCGTAAGATGAAGTATATGGTCTGACGCCTGCCCAGTGCTGGAAGGTTAACAGGAGATGTCAAGGTGAAAGCCTGAAGCATTGAATCGAAGCCCCAGTAAACGGCGGCCGTAACTATAACGGTCCTAAGGTAGCGAAATCCCTTGTCAGGTAAGTTCTGACCCGCATGAATGGCGTAACGAGTTGGGAGCTGTCTTGGAGAGAGACTCAGTGAATTTGTAGTAACAGTGAAAATGCTGTTTACCCGCAGAAGGACGGAAAGACCCTGTGCACCTTTACTATACGTTGACATTGATGTTTGGATTTGTTTGTGTAGGATAGGCGGGAGACGTTGAGATTTAGGCGCTAGCTTAAGTGGAGTCGTTGTTGAAATACCGCCCTGATACATTTGAATATCTAACCCTTTTCCCGTGAATCCGGGAAGGAGACAGTGTCTGCTGGGTAGTTTGACTGGGGTGGTCGCCTCCTAAAATGTAACGGAGGCGTTCAAAGATTGTTTCATGGCGAATAGAAATCGCCAGTGTGAGCGCAAAAGTAGAAAACAATTTGACTGCGAGACAAACGAGTCGAGCAGGTGCGAAAGCAGGATTTAGTGATCCAGTGGTTTCGAATGGAAGAGCCATTGCTAAACGGATAAAAGGTACGCCGGGGATAACAGGCTTATTTTCTCTGAGAGTCCATATCGACGAGAAAGTTTGGCACCTCGATGTCGGTTCATCACATCCTGGGGCCGGAGAAGGTCCCAAGGGTCTGGCTGTTCGCCAGTTAAAGTGGTACGCGAACTGGGTTCAGAACGTCGTAAGACAGTTCGGTCCTTATCCTCTGTGGGCGCAGGGTATTTGAGAGGAGTTGTTCCTAGTACGAGAGGACCGGAATGAACAAACCTCTAGTGTTTCGGTTGTCCTTCCATGGGCAACGCCGAGTAGCTAGGTTTGGAGTGGATAACCGCTGAAAGCATCTAAGTGGGAAGCCAACCTCAAGATAAGATACCCCTCCGATTTATTCGGGTAAGATTCCTGGAAGACTACCAGGTTGATAGGCTGGGCGTGTACGTGATGTGAGTCATTCAGCGTACCAGTACTAATAGATCGAGCGTTTTATCCATTAATTTATTATAAGTTTATTTAATTTTTCTCAAATATTTCAAAGATTTCAATTAGTTTGAAAAATTTGTTGGTGACTATAGTATTGTGGAAACACCTGTTCCCATTTCGAATACAGAAGTGAAATACAATACGCTGAAGATACTTTACTGGTGACGGTACGGGAAAATAAGTATTGCCAACATTAATTATGACGTCCAGAGTTTTTACACTCTGGACGTTTTTTTATAGAGAGACTTTCGAGTTTTATGGTCTCGGTAGAAAACTGTAGCGAGACGTTAGAGATTTTTTTTTCTTGAGATTGTTTCAAAACAGTGGGGGTTTTTTGTGTTGTCTGTTTCTCTTCATTCACCGCTTGCAAAGAATGTTTTTATGGCTTATTCAACACTTACCAATCAGGTTTAACGATGTTCCTCTGAGCTGCGTAATAGTAGGTGTGTTTTGTTTACTGGTCGTTATGTAAGTCCTGCAGAGCTCATTGCATATCAAATGGGATGGGTGCGTAGACTTATTAAGTGGTATGAATGTGGTAAGCGTGGTGAGCGCATGTCCATGCCTGGTGATGGATTTTCCTCGTGGCGTTACACGGAAATGGCAATCTATTTTTATGAAAAATACTGGTTTGATGGTGGTAAACAACAAGATGCTGAATTTGAGCGCATGTATTATTCGTGTGCTGGAAATTGTTGAGCAGGCGCATCAAGAAGGAACACTTGATACCGTTGGCGTTTGGTCATGGCAGCAATTGCCATCCGGAGTGTGGTGGCTATTGTCAAAGTGGGTGCGCGTTAATACTGTGGCGCCTTTTACCAGGGCAGCAAAACTTATTTCAAAGTGCAGTTAGCTTTTTTTGTGAAATTCTTGTTAGCGAACTTTTTGTTTTATACTACAAACGGTTTTCTTTTTGTGGTTTAGTAGATTGCAGTGTGTTTTTGTGGAGCATTAAATGATAAAGCAAAAACATTTTGATGTTGAGTTGTTTTTAATTTTTGTATGTAATTTTCATATTTCAAAGTTTTCTTTTTCTGAAGATAATCGTTTGTATAATTCATGTTTATTTATTTTAAATGATAAAAACCGAATTGAATTTCGAGTTGGTAAACGAACACCTGCAAAAGATGGGCATTTTGTTGTTTTTTGGAAGCGTGATGAACAATTAGAGTCGATTCCCTTTGATATTGATGATGAGGTTGATTTTTTTATGGTCTATGTACGAGATGATAGTTCGTCTCGACATGGATATTTTTTGATTCCAAAGAGTGTTTTAGCAGAAAAAGAGATTATTTCTATTTCTAAAAAAGGTGGAAAAAGAGGGTTTAGATTGTATGCGCCATGGGTTTTGGTTGGTAATAGTCAAGCGCGTTGTTCGCAGTTGTGGCAGATTAACTATTTTTTTGAGTTAAGTTATCCAGTTTTGAATATTTAGTATTTGTTTTGCCTTATTGCACTTTAAATAGATTGTTTTTAATTGTCTTTTCTTTAATTGCGTATTGTTTATACCCTGAGCGACGAAATTTTTTTGGGGGGGGGCTGAATATGTTTATTAAGTCGTTTTTATTTAAAAATTTTTATTTTTTGGCTGTGAATTTTATTTATTCTTCAAATTAATTTTTTAGGTAAGATTTTCTTACTATTTTAAAATCTCAAGATAACGGTGATGTGTTTGAAGATATTTCATTTGAGTTGTGTGAAATAGCTCAGCCAGATATATGTGATTCTTTAGAGTTATATCAAGTTGGTATTATGTATTTGCAGGGAGATGGGTAAGAGAAGTCAATTGGAAAAGGCATTTATTTATTTTTTGTAAGCTGCCAACCAGGTTATGCAAGAGTACAGCATAGTCTTGGGAGATATTATTAACTTGGTTTTGGATGCAAAAAAAGTATGCAAAATGCTGTTGAGTGGTATACCAAGTCTGCAAGTCAGGGAAATAGTATTGCTATTTATTGCTTGGTCATGATTTATAAAGAAGATCACTGAGTTGAAGAAGAGTCGTTCAGGTTCATATAGTTTATTTCGACATGGGTATTTTTTGATTTCTAAAAAAGATCTTGTTAAATTTGGAATTATTTCAGTTAATCGGATTGGTCGTAAATGTGCTTTTCGGGTTTATGCTCCATGGGTTGAACTAGATAATTTGGAAGCTTCTCGTTCGCAAAAATGGCAACAGACTTATTTTTGTGAGCTTTAAAAATTGTATTTGATAGTTATATCAAGAGTATATGGAGATTTTTGAGTGTCGCATGGCGTTTTTGGTCCAGTAACAAATCATCGGACGTGCCCAGGCTGTCAGTCTTCTTTTACTAAAGATGTTAAAAATAACACGTGGGATTCTATGGGAGTTGCGTCTCCAGAGTGTTATGAAGTGTTTTTAAAAATAATATCATATAATGATGTACGCTTTAGTTTTTTACCGTTAAAAAAACTTATTATTAGTGCGTATGCAGTTCAACATTTGTCTTGTTTGGAAGTACAAATTGCGCTGGGAATTGATCGTGATGCGCGAGCAAGTTCAGTTCAAGATATTCCGTTGCATTTATTGCGGTTGTTTCTGACTGTTGAAAAGGGTTTTTCGACTGAAAAAGTAGAAAAAGAGTTTGATGATGTTAGGCAAAAGATTTTAGAAAAAAGAATTATTTTCTTAGAGCCCAAGCGAACAAAAGGGTTGATTGAGTTGCGAGCAACTGATGTTTGGGATTCTATTAATTACGCTAAATTGACTCAAGAAGAATATGTTGATTTGATGCGCCGATTTGCAGAAACAACGTGGGATGCATGGTTTGAGTATCATGATTTTGTAAGAAATATATATAAAACACATCGATGATAATTTTTATACCTTTTTTGTAAAAGGTTAGTTTTTTGAGTTTGATGATGAGTGTTGATATCAATTCTGAAGCACGAGTATGATACGAGCTGCTTTGTACGTTTATAAATAGCTATAAAAATATATGGTTTTTAGATCTTTTTTTTTCGTTTGTTTTTTTAATTTTATACATTTTACTGCTTTTTTAGGTGCTGAAAATAATTATGACCATGTTCAAGACAGGGAAGATGCGTCTTTTGTCGAAAATGATTCTGAGGAAGTTTTATCTGAAGAAGTTGAAGTTAAAGATGTTGATCTACTGTATTCTTTGGGGATGCAATTTTTTACTGGATCAGGATGTGATAAATCCTTAGAGCAAGCATATGAATATTTTATGAAAGCTGCGCAAGAAGGGCATTTGTTGGCACAATTGCAGGTTGCCCGAATGTTGGAACGAGGATTGGGCGTGCAAAGAGATGCAAAAGAAGCGTTTTCATGGACGTTGCAAGCTGCAGAAAAAGGTCTTCGTATTGCGCAAGAAAACGTTGCAACATCTTATTTAACCGGAATTGGCGTGACAAAAGATGAAAAAGCAGCAGCTTATTGGTATGAACAAGCAGCCCAAAACGGTAGTATTATCGCCTTAAAAAATCTTGGATATGCCTATGGAAAAGGTTTTTCGGTTGAACATGATGAAGTTAAGGCGACATTCTTTTTTAGACGGGCAGCAGAGCTTGGAGATGTTCAATCACAAGAAGAATATGCAAAGCGATTGGTGTGGGGTATTGGTTGCAAGGCGGATGTGATAGAAGCGTTGTGTTGGTTTTCTCGAGCGGCCGCAGCGGGATCTGCGGTAGCACAATGTTATATGGGAAAGTTCGCATTACATGGCTGCGAAGGCGTTTTGCCAAACGAAGAGTTTGCTGTTTATTGGTTTGAACTGGCAGCAGCACAAGAAAATCCTGAAGCTTGCTATTTGCTTGGGATAATAAGTTGTGAGGGGCAATATGGTCTTGAGAAAAAAAGAAAATACGGAATAGATTTAATAAAAAAATCAGCGAAAGCTGGTAACATAAACGCGCAACGTTATTTAGTTACTTTTTATAGTTCGGGAGATAGGCCTGCGTACAAAAAAGCATTTGAATGGCGAAAAAAAGCAGCAGCACAAGGTGATTTTAAAGCGCAACATGGATTAGGTCGTGCGTACGAGGTTGGGCTTGGGTGTGATAAGGATATACATCTTGCAATTGAATGGTATAAAAAAGCTGCAAATCAGGGGTATGTTGTTTCTATGTACTGTCTTGCAAAAATATACCAGACAGGATCAATTGTTGATAAAAATCTAAATGAAGCTTTGTTTTGGTTTAAAAAGGCCACAGCCTGTGGAGATCTTGATGCCAAAGAAGAGATTGAAGAAACGTTAAAACTTCTCTCGCTTGAATAATCTACTGCTCAAGAGTGGGCTGTTTTTTTGACTATATATTTTTTGTTAACCCCTAAAATGTTGTTTTAGGGGTTTTTGATTATCAAGAATAAAAAGAACGCCAATTGATTGTAGGGGGTCATGAAATGAAGCGTTTCTTATTGGGTATGGGACTGATGGTTTGTTTTTTTGTTCAATCATCTCATGCTCGTCGAATTGTTCAAACGGCCGAAAAAGCATTTTTTGATTTTAAAGTTCGTCAGATTGGCGTATTAAATTTAGCTTTTTTGCATATGTTTGGGCCGAGCGAAATGTGCTGGAGAACGCGTCAAAAAATAAAATATGATGGAGATTTAATTGTTGCTGCTGCGCTGCCAGAAGAAAGTGAATTTGTATCTAATTTACTGTATGGTGATGGCTTGGAAAGCGAAGAAGAGCTCAGTTAATACGAGTGTTTATTGTTCTTGAAGCGCTTCTACTGGTCGTAGTTGGGATGCTCGGTGGGCCGGATAAATACCAAAAAAAATACCAACCAGCATCGTCACCAGGCTGGCAATAATCACAGAAATAGGTGTTATTGCAATAGGCCATTTTGCAAACGTTCCAATAAGTAAGGGAGTGATAGTTCCTACACAAACGCCAATTAGTCCCCCAATGCTACAGATCACAATCGATTCGATAATAAATTGAGTTAAAATCATCGTTGTGGTGGCGCCAAGAGCCATGCGAACGCCAATTTCTTTTGTTCGTTCAGAAACCGAAACCAGCATGATATTCATAACGCCAATACCGCCAACAAGAAGGGAGATTGAGGCGATAATTAACAATAAAATACTTAAAATATCTGATGAGCGCGCTTTTGCTTTGCCGTACGATTGTTGGTCAAAAACGGTAAAATCATTTGCATCAGTTGGTTTTAAATGATGTCTGACGCGCATGATATTTGTAACTTGTCTGACAACCGTTTGAATTGTTTCTTGATTGATGCAACTAATGAAAAAATAGTGCGGAAACTCTACCGATTCTTTATAAATCTTTTTTTGGGCAGTGGTGTAGGGAATAAGACAAGTCAAATTTGGTGTTGCTATTGGGTCATGGTCTTCTATTTTTTCAAAAACGCCAATAACTAAGAACATTTTTTTTCCGATTAAAATACCTTTTCCGATCGGATCTGTGTTCTTAAAAAGAAGATCTGCAGCTTCGCTACCAAGAATTAAAACTCTACGAGCAAGGGTGTAGTCTTCTGCGGTCATGTTGCGTCCGCGTTTAAGCTTTCGATTTGCGATATGAAAATAGTGTTCATTCCCTCCGCGCAAGCTTACTTCGATGTGCGTTGTTTGATGCGAGATTGTTGTTTTGCGTGAATCAACGATTGGAGAAATATATTTGATGAGCGGAATTTGTTTTTTGAGTGCGGTCATGTCGCGCAGTTTCATGGAGGTGATTTGAGTATTTTTTGAAACGTTTTTATTTTTTATTGGAGAGCCTGCGTGCAAAACGATTGCATTGCTTCCCATTGCAGCAATTTCCGCTTCTATTTTTTTTTGTGCACCGTGACCGATCGCCATGGTTGTTATGAGCGCTGCAATTCCAATAATAATCCCAAGCATGGTTAAAAGGGTTCTTATTTTATGGTATTGCAAGGCGCGCCATGCGGTAGAAAAAAGCATTAAAAGATTCATGAAGTTACCTTTGAGATATTTGTTTGTAAAATTCATCCAGAGCATTTACTTCATCAACATCAATAATCACTTTATCTTTTTCAGAAAGTCCCGAATGAACTGCATAGTACGTGTCATCGGTGATACCGATTTCAACTTCTTTTTCGACAAAAGAATTGTTCTCAAATAACCACAGATTTTTAGTTTGTTTTTCATCTACGTTCGAGTCAGCAGTGGTTTTTTTTGTTGGTATTGGCTTGAAGGAATAGTTAAGTTTTTTTGATACTTCTTCAAGAGCTTTCTTGTTTACAAAAAATGCTTGTGAAAGAACTCCAAGTGTGTCTTCCTCTCGTGCAACAACAACAGATGCGTGTGCGGTCATGCCAGGACGCAATAATTCTTGTCCATCAAGAATGTCTACAATGCCTTCGTATTTGATATTGGCAGATTTGCCCTTGGGCGAGTAACTGACCGATTGCATTTTTCCATTAAAAATTCTGCTTGGCTGACTATCAACAGAAATTTCAATTTTTTGACCTGGTTTTGCCAGCGTTATATCGCTTTCATCAATATCTAAATATGCTCGCATATTGGATATGCTTGGTGCTACTTCAAATAAAACGGTTGCTTGCAAGTCAGTTGTAATTGGTTCGCCCTTAGTAACATTTATTGCAACAACAACCCCATCAATAGGAGATTTTAAAATGCGCTGTTCATATAATGCTTTTTCTTGTTCAACAATCATATTTTGAACACTTAATGTGGCCTCCAGATCTTGCAATTTTGCAAGTTCTGATTCCATAGCATCTGAAGATATTCCCTGTGTTTCGAATAATTTTTTCATACGAGCGGTGTGTGATTTTTGGTATTCATATGATGCAAGACTTTGCTTTGCGCGCTCAAGAGCAACTTTATATGAAAAATCTTTGTCTTTAAGGTTAATCGTGGCAAGAGGTTGGCCTGCTTTGACGCAAGTATTTTCTTCGACCATGATTTCATCAACTGTTCCTGAAACCAAGCTTCCTAATCGAGCGGTATCTTTGAGTTTTATTAATCCAGAAGCGTCAATAATCCTTGTGATAGTTCGTTTTTCTGGTTGAGTTGTTTTGAACAACAAAATAGAATCTTTTTTGTTGTGTTTATTGTAAAGCCACCATGAACCAAGAGTTATGATTGGAAGACCGATGATACAAAAAAAAACGATGTGTGCAAGTTTCATAAAAAAAAGAGTGGAGTGGGCAAGTATGTTCGTTGCGAGTATAAGAAAAATGTTAAAAACGATCAACGAAACATTCCGATCATTTCTTGTATTGTTGTTTTTGTTGGTTTTTTATTCATCTCAGCCATCGGTAATCTGGTCCAAAAATAATGATCTTACCTGTGATGATTTATTGGCTACTGCGCGATTGCTCTTGGAGGATGAGCGTAGACAATTTTGTTTTTATTCAAAAAAAATTAAAAGCGAATTTTTTTTAGGAGAAATTCCCTTGGGTGGTGTAGCCCTTCGGCGCCAAGTCGAAACAGTTATTCAGGCCTTAGAAAAAAGCTTTATATCAAAAAAAAGTCTTGAAAAAAAAGCACTCTATTTTTGGATTTCTTATTACAAACAGCTGTTGATACTTAATTTTTTGGCGATGACTTACGATCCTGTCTTGGGTGTAAATACCAAAATGATGAAATTGGTGAGTATTTTTGGACAGTTGTTTGAAAATCATGGCGATCAAAAAATATTTACCAGGCAGCATAAAATTAATTTTTTAAAGGCGGCGATCTTATTTGTTGTTGAGGTTGAACGATTGAGCAAAGAAGAATTTGTCGTAGAGCGATTAGAGCCGTTTATCAATGATATACAAGATTCATTACCTTTGTGTGAGCTCGATCACGACAGCCTGTGGTGTTCTGTGTGCGCAAGTCGCAAAATAGTGGAAGGCATTGTACTTAATTTGTGTCAGAAAAAAAAATGGGAAGATCCTGAGGTTGCAAAAGAGACAAAAAAAGCACTTTTTATGTTCGTAGGAATCGGAGCGTTAGGGCTTGTTTTTTGGAAAATTGGCCCTTTTTTGATAAAAAAATTGCAAAAATAGCACAAAAGGCCTCATTTCAATATGAAAACAGGGGTCAGTTGTTTTTAGTCATGTCTTCATTAATCTGAGGAGGATAGTTTCAGGGAGAAAGCCTTGAGTGCCTTTTTAGTATTAGTTGGGATTAAGTATGACTTTTTTAGCATATATGCGTGCGTGGTTATTCTTTTTAGTTTTCGGTTCAGTTCTTTGTGCTGAATCAAAATTGTATGTCGCATGGACAGAATTTGATGCTTTTGCGGCAGTGTACCTTGAAAAAGGGATGAAGCGAGATCAAATTTTGGAAGATGCGTTAATTTTATCAGCAAATGATGAGTTGGGAGCAAAAGCGGCAAACGTGTTCTTGGAGCTTTTTGATAGTGCTCTTGGGTACATGAGACGTAATTCAGAATTTAAAGTTTCAGAGCAAATCGTAGAGATAAGAGATTTTATCTTTAAAGTCGTGAATAAACATGGTGTGATTAAACAGAAGTTGGCGCTAGAGATTTTTAAAGAATATAAAAAATGGGACCTGGTGATCTCCGATCATGGAACTGTTGCATCGCTTAACGTGTACACCTTGATGCATTTTATTAAGAGTTTAGAGTTATTTTTTGCAGAAGTTACTGCAAAAGGAACTCGCTTTGCAAAACCAGATCATTTGGTTGGCTTTGCAAAAAGAATTGCTGAAATTACGCCAGTTTTCACTATGAGCAAGACTCAGTTTATGGCTAAAAAAGTATATTCTTCTGTTGAAGCTTCTGCGCAAGTTGCAAAGTCGATGGTTCTTGCAGGGTGTGATGCAGGTCTTGCTGTTGGTCACAAAAGCTTAGTTTTCGGAAAAAATACTCTTGACAGAGGTATGGATAGGGTTTCATCAATTGGACAACGTTTTTCGGTTGATAAAGCAATTACCTATGCTGGATCATTGAGTGCAGTGGGTCTTTTTGTTGGGTTGATGTATGTTGTGCACAATCGCAAAGAAGTTGCACGTAATTTGTTTATGCACGCTGGTGGTAGAGTAGAATCTATAAAAAAGATTATTTCGTTGTATTCAGAGCCAAAAGCTCGTTGGGACAAGTTAAAAACGTGGTTGCGTGCATGGTCATATGATGATGCTTCATTCCGATCAAATAGGGCGCAAGAACTTACAGGGTTTGTAAAGCCTAAAACTTTATCCACTTCTGGAATGACAGATCCGTTATCGGCTGTGTTACTCCATTTTGCAAGAAATCCAGAACTAGTTGATCCAGAAAAAGCAGAAGAACTTTCACAAGAAATGGCAAATGAAATCGCGTATCGTCAGTACGAAAAAGATAAAGCAAATGGCAAACGATTGATGTATTCAGAGATTGCAGATGTCTTTAGAAAAGCAGCTAATAAATATCGATCAGCAGTTGGTGACAAACGATTCTGCGGCTCAACGCCAAAGCTTGCAGTTGATAGTCAAGATGAGTTCGATCGAGTTCAACTTGAAGTAACGGTTAAAGCGCTTTGGAAATCTATTTTTGGAAAACTAGATACAATCCAAAAAAGATTAAAACTCAAAGAGTCTGAATATAAGTTTAAAGCATACAAAACTACTGTGATGGCAACGTATGTGCAAAGTCCTGCGGTAAAAGAACCAAGTCAATTTCTAAGCTATATTAATCATCTACAATCCCTAGACTCAGAACTTTCAACGGTTTTGAAAACACCTGTGGACAATATGAAAAATATTTTTAATCAATTTGCGATTGCTAATATGAACTATCATGGATCAAAAGTTTCACAAGTGACTGCTACAGTTCCGATGGGTGTACTTGTTCCAACGGCGCCTTCTGCGGTTGGACAACCTGTTCAGGGTGCTACGGCACCAGCGTTAGCAGCTCCAGTACAAATTCCAGTTGGTCTCGCAGTAGCTCCAGAATCTTGGGGTTCATGGTTAGTGCGTAAAGCGACTTTTGGCAGGTTAAAAGTTGCGTAAATAAAAAATGATTTTGTGAAAAATAAGCACCTACACATAGGTGCTTATTTTTTTATTTTTCGCCGAATGTATTGCCTGAAAGATCCAATGCATATCCACATCCAGCATTAAGTGCAAAAAATTGACGTTGAAATTGTACAAGGTGAGTAAGGTGTTCAAATTGTGCTTTGAGTTGGTGTGTTGCTGATCCTAACAGTGTTGTTGTGGTCATCGATCCAACGGTACAAGCATCCTGAGACGATTGAAGCGTGCTGGTTGAAGCTCTGAGTTGAGCTAGAGAAACAGCGGCTTGCTGGTGAGAGACTTTCAGGCTGTTGTAGAGTTGTTTTATTTCTTTTTCTATTTTTTTTTGAGTTATTTCTTTGTCGGTGGTTGATTTGAGGGCTTTTATTCGAGCTGTTTCTGCTTCTATTTTGCTCAACGTTCCATCAAACAGATTCCAGGAAAGTTGTAGTCCTCCAAAAAAGTTTGTTTTTGTGTACGACGAGTACGATCGATAATCGGGATTTCCGGGTTGATAGTCGTATGAATATTGGCCGACAGCGCTCAGAGAGGGAAATGTTTTTCCTAGCGCAAACCGTTCGTCGATGCGAGTTCGTTTGTAATTGAGTTTGTGTATTTCAAGTTCAAGTCGATTTTTGAGAGCCAACGAAATGTAGGTATCAACCGAGTCTAGTTGGAATGTAAGATTTGGATTCCATTCAAGGTGCATCTTTGCATCTGATCCATCGGTGAGGAAAATACCTGTCATTTCTTCAAGTTCCGCAAGCAGCGAAATAAGTTGATTATTGTGGATTGTGCATTTCATTTCTGTAGCGCACGCATCGGCGATCGTTTTTTGATACTCAGGTAAAGAAAGCAATCCGGCTTCATATTTTTCTTGGTTTATTTTTTGATTTTCCTGAGAAAAAGCCAATTCTTTTTTCAACACAGCATATTCTTCTTGCTTGAGCCAGGTATTCAAAAAAAGTGCTTCAACCGCAGCTCTTTTTTCTTGCTGTGCAGCACTTATCTGAGTCTGTGCGATTTTTGTGTCTATTCCTGCTTGCTTTGCGCGTGTTTTTGGACCTGCAAGGTTGATTAAATTTTGTGAGGCGCTTAGTGTTGTTGCAAATTGACCGGTTGGAGTAGCTTTGCTCGCAACAGCAGAACTGGTCAGACCAATTGTGGGCAAAAAGCCAGCCCAGGCAGATTTTTCTGCAAGTTGAGCAATTTCATGAGTTAATTTTGCTGCTTTTATCGTGGGATGTTCGGTTGTTGCGGCAATAATTGCTTGAGAGAGGGTAAGAGATTGAGCCTCTTTTTCCATTTGTTGAACAAGGAGTGCCGAATCTGCCTCAAGAGGTGAAAGTGTGATGATTGTTACCGGCTCATTTTTAAGAGAGCTGCAACAGATGATCGAAAGAGCGCAGAGAAAAAGCGATTTGCGCATAAAAATAAATCCATCTAAAGGGATAAAATATCGCTGATAATTGTACTCAAAAAAAATGATGCAAACAATTTTTGAATATTTTTTGATTTTATTTCTGAAGACTTAAAAACAAGTCCAACTGTACACAAAGAAAAAATCGCGATATCGTCTCCGGCGAAACTAAAGGTTTCTTCCGAACAAAAAAAATAATTCAACGCTTGCTGAGAAAATTAATGAAAACTTTAAGTTGGCCTAAAAATAAAGAATTTAAGCTTACTAAAACCACAGGCTGGTTTATTCCATACAACAAAATTTGAAAAAATAATCTCGATCTATGAGGGTAAAACGCCTCTTGATGAATTTAATGTTGAAATGTTTTATTGGTTGCTCAAAGTTTGTGTTTACAACTCATATCATGATTAAAAAGATACAACCGGAAATGACTATTTTTTGAATCTGACTCGTTACAGAGCGATTTTTTTATGGCACGCTGAACGATATGCTTTTTTTGTGGCGTTTTTGATTCTGGGGAATTTGTATGAGTAAAGCGGTACATTTTGTAAAATATCATTCATTACAGAATGGGATGCGTTTGGTTGTTGTCCCTTCAACCATGCAGCAACGGGTAAAAGTTCAAATGCTCTATGATGTTGGTGGTGCGCATGAAGAGCCTTCAGAAAGAGGCTTGGCGCATTTACTTGAACATATGATTTTTAAAGGAACGGTTGAGCTGCCCGAGGGTGCGGTTTCTGTTTTGGCAAAGCGATATGGCGCTGTTTTTAATGCGTTTACCGGCAATGACATGACATCATACTTTTTCGAGGTCGATTCTAACAATTGGCGTCCGTTTATTCCATTGCTTGCCGATTGCATGGAAAATGTTTTGCTTGATGAGCAGCATTTGGCTTCAGAAATAAAGGCTGTAATCCAAGAACTTCGCATGCGCAATGACAACCCGTTTGTTGTGATGTTTGAAGAACTTTTTTCCAAAATGCTCCCAGAAGATCATCCGTACCATGCCCCACTGATTGGGTACAAAAAAGATCTGGCTGGCTTAAATGCAGATCGGTTAAAAGCTTTTTATAAAAAATATTATTCTCCAGAAAGAGCAACATTGTTTGTTGTGGGGGATGTCCAGGTCGAAGAAGTTATTTCGCTTGTTGAAAAGTATTTTTCTCATATTCCTGCTTCAAATAGAACGTTTGAGCCGATTTTTACTAAAAAATATTCAAAAACGTTGAGCTTTCATTCCGTGTTGCCAAAACCATGGGTAAAAGAACATTGCTTGTTGGTTTGGCCTATTTCTGCAGAGTGGAATGACGAGGTTGACTTGTCGGAGATGACGGCAAAAGTTCTTGGTGAAGGCGCCTCATCGTTATTGCATAAACGACTGATTGATGTTGAACAGATTGCCGACATTGTAAATGCCGGTGTTCAGCGGTTGTGTCATGAGGCAGTATTTTTGGTGTACGTGCAGCCTCGCGATGGTAAAATGCAAGCGTGCGTTGATGCGATAAAAGATGAATTGGATAATTTGGCCAAAAAACCAGTAGAAAAAGCTGTTTTAGATCGCTTTGTTGTTGCTGAAAAAATTAGACATGAATTTGTTAAGCAAGTTCCAGCGCAAGCATTATTAGGTTTTGATGTTTTAAATGCATATATTTTGACGGGTTCTATCGATTATGCGTTTACTTCCGGAGAGCGGCTTTCTCGAGTAACTTCACAGAAAATTTCAACTTTTGTCACAAATTATTTAACGCCAGAAAAAATGGTTCGAATCGATACGGTTCTTCAAGATGAAGCTCAAAAAAATGAGTGGTTGTTAGGTCAAAAAAACGATCAAGAACTTGAGGCACAGATTTTGTCTGTACATGTTCGTACTGCGCCATATCCAGATCTTGTTGAGGTTCCTGTATCTGAAAAATATCCCGATGCTCAATCGATTGCGATTGCCGTTCCGCGATCAACACGTAAAGTAACACTTGAAAATGGTATTCAGGTTGTTATTCATGAACAAAAAGAAGCCGATTTGTGCGCGGTTGCGTTTGGCGACATGCGGCAATATCAATATCCTGGCACCATTGATTCGTGTTACAAATCAATTATTGATGGCATGATCGAAGAAGGCTCTCTGGGCTTGAATAAGCAGCAGATACTTGATTGGTTTGCAGATCGTGGAGTTGCGTTCAGTGTAAGTTATGGAAGAATTATTTGTTTGCAAGAAGATGCACAAGCGGTTATTGCAAAATATTTAGAAATACTTTTAGCGCCACATTTTTTAAAGAAAAGTTCGTTTTGGGATTCTTTGCTTGGCAAAGAGCGCGAGCTTAAACAATTGTTCGAGAAGATAAAAGAACAAGAAATTCAACGATTAAGAGCTTTGTTTGATGATCCTGCGGCTCGCGCAACAAATGCCCAATCAACGATGCGATATCCGCATCATTCGTATGGTATTTCGTTGGAAGAAATGATAACAAAAGTTCGATTATTAACCTTTGAAGAATTACCAAATTTGTATCATAGATTTTTTAATCCAAATCAGTTTGTAGTTTCGGTGGTTGGTAATGTTGATTCAGAAGAAATAATCGCAACAATTAAATCTGCAACCGCAGTGTGGCAGGGGGCTGTGGTTAATTCATCGCAAGATGTTGTATTTGCGCGCGATGTTGAAAATATTCATGTTCAAATGAATCGCGATCAAGTGTATTTGTCATTTGTGCGAGAGTCTTCTTTACCTGCGTTTCAAATTTCAAAAGAACGCGTTGCTGTTGATCTTTTGTCGACGATTTATTTTGCCTCTCTTGGTTCTCGTATTTTTAAGCTCAGAGATTCGACCGGTATTTTTTATACAGCGGGAGGGGTTTTTGCAAGCTTGTTACCAACCGGTTTTGCTCGCACAGAAGACAGGGTTTTTGCATTGGTGAGCCCTGAAAAATTAGATCAGGCTATTATTTTATTTGAATCTTTTCTTAAAAATGTGTTTGAATCCGTAATTACGCAGAGTGAGTTAGAAAGCGCTCGATCGTCCATGCAGAGTAAGGTTGCAGCATCTACACAGGGAACAATGGCGTTAGCTAATTATTTTCAGTCGTTGGTTGTTACAAATAAATCAGAAATGTATCGATCCGAGTATTTGCAGTTGCTTAATTCACTTACGGTTGATGATTTGATGCACGTTGCTCATGAGTACGCTCAGCAGGGGCGTTTTGTGCGAATAACCGTTGGAAATGTTGTTCAGTAATAAGGAAATTTGTTGTGAAAAAATTTACATTTTTTTTAATTAATTTGTTTTTGATTGCGTCAATAGTAAGTCCTTCTAGTGATGCTGCTGCAATTCTTTCAGAAGATATTAGCAGAGGGACGCTTGCGGGTTTTGCGTATGCAGAAAAAACGCTTTCAAATGGGATGCGTATTGTGGCTGTTTCTCAGCCGTCGGCGCCAAATGTTATTCTGGAGGTTGTCCTTTCTGGCGTTGGTTCTGTTGTTGAACGAGGGCAAGAACGCGGATGGGCTCACTTGCTTGAGCACATGGTGTTTAAAGGAACAGCTGAAATGTCAGAAACAACATACGGAGCATTGGAAAGTCGCTATGGAGCGCGATCGAATGCGTTTACTTCGCACGATTTAACTAGTTACTACCTTATTGCGCCCAAAAATAACTGGAAGCCTTTGGTGAAGCTTCATGCTCAGTGCTTGAGTAATGCGGCTATTGATGAACAGCATCTTGCATCTGAGGTGAAAGTGGTTATTAAGGAGCTGCGTAGAAACAAAGATAATGCAATGTGGGAGTCGTACGTTCAGTTATTTCGAGAATGCTATCCGGAAGGACACCCTACAAACAGTGCTGTTATTGGGTACAAAAAAGATTTGGCTGGTGTTTGCGCAGACGCATTAAGAGATTTTTTTAAAAAATACTATCAACCGCAATTCATGACATTTTTTATCTGGGGTGATATTGATTTGGACGAAGCGCTTGAAGTTGGTACCAAAGAAATGTCTTTGATGCAAAAGGGGTCAACCGTTTTACCTACTTTTGATTCAGCATCATGTGAGATAACTGATAATTTTTATAAAAAAGTTGAATCAGATTTTGAGCAAGAAACCGTTATGCTTGCATGGCGTTTGCCCGGAGGCATACATGATGCGTATCGGTCCGCAGAGCTGCTCAAAGAATTACTTGTTGGTGGAGATTCTCGAATTCTGGAAAAACGACTAATTCATGACGAAAAATGTGCCGTTTCTGTTGGGGTTGATATTGATTGTGCATCATTGAGTAATCATTTTTTTATTAACATTCAACCAATGTCGGGAAAAAAAGAGCAGTGTGTTTCTTTGATTCGTCAAGAGTTGGATCGTTTGGTAAAAAATGGTATTAAAGAAGATTTCTTACGGGCAGTTAAAAATAAAATTTCATTAGCTCAGGCAAGTATGCTTGATAAATTAACTGCTGAAATGAGAGGAATTCCTTTTGCATGGATGCATGTGTATGCGTTGAATCAAGATTTGCAGGATTGTTTTGATTTTGCATCCACGCTTGAATTGGTAACTGCTGAGCAGATCGCAAATCTTATTTCAAGTTTCATGATTCCTGAAAAAATGATGCGCGTTGACTTGGTTCCTAGAGATCCCGAAAATGTTGCAGCTCAGCAAGAATCTTTAAAAGCTGAACAAGTCTTAGAAGAAGAAATTTTACGAATTCATAATCGAACAAGGCCGCTTGAAGAGGTTATTATTCCTGCGGGATATGCTGATGCAAATGGTCTTGAGTTTACTTCTGTGGAAGCATCGTCTAAAAAAACATTTTCTAACGGGTTTACCGTTTTGGTTAAGGAAGAATCATCTGATTTAGCTGTTGCGCTCTTGGAGCTCAAAAAAGCTGATTTAAAAGAAGACACCAAAACAGCAATCGCATTTTCTATGCTTGGTGAATGGTTGTTTTCTGGTTCTGCGGGTATGACCAAAAAAGAAATTCATGATTGCTTTGACGATTTAGGGGTTGATCTTTTAGTTGACGGCCTTTCGATTCGGTTGCTTGGTACGCATAAAAATATTAAGCAAGCGATTTTAAAGGTTATTGAAGTGTTAAAGACTGCAAATTGTGATGAATTATCATTTGATGCCATTAAATCAAGAACCATAGAATCTTTAAAATTAAATAAAAATGATGCGTTAACGGTTGCGATGCGAATGCTTAAAAGTTCTGCGTGTTCAGAAAGTTTGTACGACTGGACTATCGATGATGCAATTGATTTTGTACGTCAGCTAACACCGCGAGATTTGCGTAATTATTTTTGTGGCTATTTTAATCCATCAAAAATGGCTCTTGTTGTTGTTGGAAATGTTGAGGCGCAAGAAATTTTTGATCTTGTGGGTGCAGAAATGTCCGTGTGGCAATCCCATATGATTTTAGAAAATTATGATGCAGGAAGTTGCAGGGCTGGTATTTTTGAACATCAAATGGTAAAAGACCAGGTATGGATGTGGTGGGGAAGGCGATCAGATATTGATTTGTATCATCCCAAAAAAGCGATAATTGATGTGCTTAGTTGCGTGTTTAAAGATCGCATTTTCCAGCTGCGAGAACAAACTGGTTTGTATTATGTGATTGGTGGAAGACTTGGATCAGGATTTTCTCGATCTCCTGCGATTGACAAAATGTGGTTACAGACCGGTCCTGAGCATGTCAAAATTTCAGCACAGCTGATCGCAAGTTTTCTTGCCGATGCAGCAATTGCACCAGTAACCGCGCAAGAGCTTGCTGCAGCCAAAAACAGTTTGAAATCGAGTTTAATCGGTCTGGTTTCGGGTGTGGAGAGTCAAGCTTCATGGATTTTAGCAAATGAATGTCTTGGTCTTGATGCTAACTATTTTGAAAAATATTGCGCAGCAATCGACGCCTTGACTCCAGAAGATGCAACGCAGGAATTGAAAGCATATCTGCAGTCAGGTCAATTTATGCAGGTGCGTGTCGGTTTGGTAGAATAAATTGAAATTGGGGTGCTAATCGATCGGAAAAGCATCTCTACGTTTATCGATTAGCATTACGATTGTGCAAAACAACAACAAGACTTTGTGTTTTGCACAATCTTGTGAGAGTTTTGTTACGTGTAAGCGTTAAAACCATCTCTGAGTTGAATCCCTAAAGCGATTTCTTCGTTAGTGTTGACGTGTGATTGGTTTCTTGCGCCTTTATCGTACTCTGAATCTGCTCGGTAGATAAGTAAATTGCTGGATGTATCTTTTTGGTACACGGTGCACACGTAGTGCCCTGGAGTATCGCGTCCTGCGCCGTCGATTTTTCCTTTG
>VHBT01000002.1 GCA_016871815.1 Candidatus Dependentiae bacterium | reverse complement strand
GAGATGATGAAACATTGCATGAGCTCTACGATTTGCTTAATAGCTCGGCTGAAGAAATGGTCCAGAAGTTTCTTGCGCATGGGGTTGAAGCAACTTTTGTTGGTGATCGCAGCTTATTTTCTTCCCGGGTTCTCTCATCGATTGAGTTTATAGAAGCAAAAACACGAGGCCAAGATCGTTTAAAGCTATCAATTTTATTTTGTTACGGTGGAAAGCAAGAAATTGTTTCCGCAGCCAAAAGAGTTGCGCAGCGTGTTTTGCAAGGGGAAATATCGCCAGAAGAGATTACAGCAACAACATTTGAACAAGAATTGTGGAGTTATCCAGTCCCATTTCCTGATTTAATTGTTCGAACCGGGCGACACATTCGCTTGAGTAATTTTTTGTTGTATCAGGCGGCATATTCTGAGTTGGCATTTTTGGATATCTTATGGCCGGATCTGTCTGCAGCAGATTTGGATGCTGTTTTTGAAAAATTTTCTTCATCAACACGAACATTTGGTCGTTGATAATATATTTTTACGCGAGCGTTTTTTGCTGCATTTTTAAAAGAATAAAACGCTTTCCAGAAAGCCGGTTTTTGAGGCTTTGTTATGTTTGGAATGCTGATTTTTTTTATATTCATACAAAAAATCAGCTCTTTGAGTGACTGAAGAGTTCTGATCGAAATGGTTTGTACCGTTATTTTTGAAATTTTGCATGTTCCGTGTGATCTGATTATGGGCATTTTGAGATTAAATGGAACTTGTTTTTGGGCATGAGATATTCCTTTGAAGTAGTTTTTTTCCACTATTTCTAACCCGTTTGCGGTGTCTTGAATTTCAAGTGTTCCTGCAGAATTTGAAAGAGTAGAAGAGCCTCTTTTTAGGGGTAAAGCAAAAATGAGCAAGGTGAAAATAACCCCGCACAATAAGGTTTTAGTAATTTTTTGATGACTTTTTGCATGAAAAAGTGTGTACGCAGTTCCTATGTTGATGAGTATCAAAATAAACAAAAGGACTGGGGAGTATATTTGAGCAAATAAAACATTTCGCGAGCTAAAAGAAAGTAAGAAAAGCCATATTTTTGTAAAATTATCGAGTATCCATCCAAGATGCCAAACAGTTACGTTTAACGCTGCAAAAACTGTAAAAAGACTTGAAAGTAAAATAAAAAAAATTAAAAAAGGGGTAAAAAAAATATTTCCAAATAACGTCAGCATCGAAATAGGCAGTCCCCACCAGAGTAAAATTGGCGCAGAGAAGATGAATGAAGTGCTATTGACGACGAAAGAAGAAAAGCAAAAAGCGCTCAGTTTTTGTCCGATCGAAGATGCATGTAATTTTGAGAGTACGGGTATTATTTTCTCGGTCATGGTATCTCAAGGGCGGATAAAATAAGAGTTCGCCAAAATATTTTTCCCGATCCGGGGGCAGGAGGGGTTGTGCAAAAGGTGTATGCAAGATTAATAAAACGACTTTTTCTTGCAGAATTTTCATCAGCAGTTATTTGAACAATAAAATCATTTAAAATTTTTAAGCTGATTTCCTTTTCAAGAGATTTTTTTTGAAGAATCGCATCAATTTTTTGAGCTGTAATTGGTTGTTGATTGTAGATTTCAAGAATTAATAATAAAAGCTCATCATTCTGATTTAAATCTTGATCTGTGCTGTTTTTTATAAATTCCTGATCGCAGCGGGATAAAATCGTTGGCAAAAGCGCGTTGGCATTTTGTGATAAAAAAATAAAAAAAATATTTTCACCTGGTTCTTCAAGTGTCTTGAGAAGGCTATTTGCAGCCGCAGGCAGGAGAAATTCTGGGTGTTCAAGGATAAAAAAAAGAGGTTCTGATGTGGATCTTTTTTGCGCGCTATACACAAGAATTGGCTCTATATCGCTTTTTGTGTAGGAATGTTTGGGTTCAATGTAAATCGTGTTTGGATGGATCTGCTGTAAGATGAGAGAACATCCTTTGCAATAACAATCGACGGCATTTTTATTTAAACAAAAATATTTTTTTAGGGCTTGAGCGCATGCTGTGCGTAATTCAATGATGCTGGAACTTATAAATAGTTTTACAGGATTCATTGTTATTTTTTTTGCATGATTTCAAGAATTTTCTGAGTCACGGTGTTGCAGATAGATTCCACATCTTTTGTTCCGTCAACAACAAGTACCGAAGGAAGTTTCTGTAAAAGTTTTTTATATTGCGCTTGAACGATTTTAAAATATTCAATTCCGCGTGCTTCGAATCGTGATTTTCCTTCAGGTCGAGCTGAAAATCTTGCAGATGCTTCTTCGGGTGAAATATCTACAAATACGACAAGATCAAGGTGCGTTTCCTGAAGTGCGATTTGATTAATTTTTAAAATTGTTTCTTCGGAGAGTGATTCATTTGCTTGATAAACGATTGAAGATAAAAAAGTTCTATCCGAAAGAACAACATCCCCTTGAGCGAGTGCTGGTTGAACAACCGATGCAATATGTTCGGCTCTGTCTGCAGCAAATAAAAAAGCTTCAGTAAGAGAGCAGAGGCTTGCTGGCGAATGTTGAAGAATATTTCGAATTGCTTTTCCGATAGGGGTGCCTCCCGGCTCGCGAGTTGAGACGATACGACAGCCGCACTCAATAAGTTTTTTTAGAACATGGGCGATAAGGGTTGTCTTGCCAGCACCATCGATTCCTTCAAAACCTACGAAAATTCCAGGAAAAGTAGTGGCATTTTTGTCTGAGTTTAACATGCGGATACCGTGTTTTTTTGAGATTTTTTTTACCTTCGTAGGATATCCCAGAAAAAAAAAGATGTCCTGTTTCACAATGGAAGTATTGTTTTTTGTTTTTTAACCATAGTACAACAATCCAGCCTTGCTGAATTTTTATTCAAGCTTGGTGGGATTTGTGATTTTTTAAATTTTGGTTGGGCTGGGAATGAAAAATATCCGCATATTTTTAAGCACGATTTTGTTGTTAGTGGTAAGTGGAGTGTCTGCGCAAACGGTTAATAGATCGTTTACAACGGGAGCAACCATTGGGTCAGAAACAGTAACTCCCTCACTTGCGGTTATGGCTAGTGATAACGATGCAACAAACGCGATTTCTTTAGCTGGAAACTTAACAATCAATGGAAATGTTATTTTTGGAGCGCTGCCGAACTGTAAATTAAAAATTGATTTAGGCGCTTTGACTCGAATTCGTCCATCTGCACCAAATAACACTAATATTGAAGGTGGCTTTGGGTATGGACATCTTATTTTGTACGCGGGAGATGGGGCGAAGGTTACCGTCAACGTGAATCATGATTTAACATTTACCGGAACAAATCCTGATGGCGTTGGCTTGACTCGATTAGCAACAATGGCGGGAGACTTGAATTTAACGTTTTCAGGCGCGGGTCAGGTTGAATTTGTTGTAGTTGATGGAAAAACGATATCGCTTACTAGTCTGTATGAATCTGAACCTGGAACATTTGCTGCTACTTCAGATGCGGTTGGATCAGGCGTTCGAGGTGTTATTTTAATGGATCATGATGACACTAGGGTTTGGCAAAAGGGTGTGAATAAAGTTGTTGTAAGCAGAAAAATAACAACATGGGATCCTGAAAGTGCTGAAATGCAAAATGATATCACTTTTTCGATTGGCCATAATTCATTTTTAACCTTTGGCTCAATAAATAAAACAGGTTTAAACCCAACTTCTGCTGAGGGAATTAGCGCGAATGAAACAACTGAAATGTTAAGTGCTGCGTTGGCATTTGATGTTTCATGTGCAGGGCCAGGAAGAACGATATTAAAGATTGAAGGTATGTCAACGGCAAATACATATCGTGATGGGGCGTTAACAATTGGTGGAAACCTTATTGATGACGGTTCTGGGGGTGTGGGATCGCTTTCGAATGCAACTCATATTCGATCGAACTTAAGGCTTCACAAGCCAGCTGGTGGACAAGCGTTTTTGCGAGTAACAGATGAAAAAGCTTATTCATTTAGTGCCTATGCAACAGCAATGGAAGATGCTCTTACAAGTTATTTGGATAATGCGAGTCACATTCCGCTTGATGAAGATGGAAATCCAACAACTCGTGGATTATGGATAATAAATACCAATAATTCACATCCTGCGATGGCTGCAAATTCATTTTCAGATATGTCATGGTTTTCTCAAGAAATTTTTAATGCTGGGAAAGGCCGATCTTCAATTAGGCCTGGATTTGTCTTAGCGATTAATGGACAGCTTTCGATTTACCATAATACGTTTGTTCATCATTTAGCATGTAAAAATACACGAGCAATAGATCCTTCTGCCTCAGGAATGGCAGAGCTTGCATCCATGATTGATGAAGCAGAAAACTCAGACTATAGATCTATCGGAGCTACAACAAAAAAACATAATCCGTCGGCGTTTATTATTGATGGTTATTCGTCATATGTTGGCGGAAGCTATTTGGCTTATAAAGGTGACACGCGAGCAAAAATTACCCTTTGGGGTGCTGCACAATTGTATGTTTCGTCAGGGGCGAATGCAAGTGGAACGGTGACG
This sequence comes from Candidatus Dependentiae bacterium, assembly GCA_016871815.1. Classification (NCBI taxonomy): domain Bacteria; species Candidatus Babelota bacterium. Next base: position 98,638 of record VHBT01000002.1, on the reverse strand, counting down.
GCTGATTACACCATCGGAACTGGAACGTATAATGGATCTTATGTACCAATCACCAGTGGAATGACTTCTGGCGAGGGTGAGCATGTTCTTGATATTCAAGGATTATCAGCTATTCGTTCATTTATGGATTCTGCAGTAACGGATACCACTGTTGCATTTTCGCGACATGAAGGATCGATGATTGGAAAATATCGCTCGGTAACCGATGATGAAGGTGAAACAACGCTCGTTCCACAGCCGGGAGGTATTGGTGGTATTTCTATTGGATCGGTAAAAATTGATTATACGGGAACTCCGCTTCGTGCATCTGGTGCTCAAATTGCGTCATGGCCACTGCTGAAAAATGCTACTTATAAATTATATAATCGTGGATGTATTAACGTAAATAACGATGTCACTTTAAGGTATGCGCGCTTAAATCACTTTGATGTTGGTCGTGACGTGGTAAGAGATTATGCAGCGACATCACCTGCTATTGTTGGTGGTGAGTATGCTGTGTACGCAAGCAGGGTTTTGGATAATGATGAACAAATTCCTGTTATTTGGTTAGAAAACGCACAGCTTCGATGTCATGAAAGCATGTGCGTATCAGGTGTTCGTTTTGCGGTTAAAGAACAAATAAACTTAACAGCTCCATTTATTGAAAATAATTCATCAAGCATTTATTTGTATAATCATGGTGATGAATTAGACATGAATATTCGTGGATATGGTCGAGTGTTTCAGCTAGGAAGTCAGGTAAATAAGCTTGCAGGTGGGGCAACCACTTCTTTATTACAAAGTGCGTATGCGAATGCGTTTAGGCATATTGTTGATGAAACAACGGTAGAACTTGCTCTTGATACGTTTGTGGATGATGGTGTTTTAAATTTATCAGAACGAGCTTTTCAGCTTGTTCACTTGGCAAATGATTCAAATCTTTCCTTGGGTTGGACTTCTACGCAGGGGATTATTTCTCGTTCTTCTGGTGCGGTAACAACAACGGTTTATCCGTGGCATGGAACACAGGTTCCTGTGATTGGAACAGGTTGGTCGCTGTTCTCGCTTGATGCCGAAAGTACTGCTCGTGCATCGCTTAAAATAAATGGTGAACTTATCCACATTTCAGCAAGTGCTGAGGGTGGAGCTACTCCTCCAACGATTGTATCAAATGCTACCATGGGGGGCGTTGTGTATGTAAACCATGGTGCACAAATTACTGCAGGAGATGTGACCAATAGTTCAGGGCTCGTGCCTCCGTATACTCCAACAGCTGCTATTGATGTGCCAGTTGCGTTACGGGTTGCGCAGTCAACACTTAATACATACAATCCAATGGGAACGTTAACTGTTCCGTTTGATCAGATCAACTTATTAAAAGGCGTCCAACCATATAACATCGATACAGATTTTGCTGCTGCTCAAGATGAACATGTAAATCTTTCATTTCAATTGAGAACTGATGGACTCTCTTCTGGTCTTACAATTCCATGGAATGTCGTTAAAAAAAATGTAACGTTTCCATTTAAAAACATTTCATTTTCGCCAGAGTTTGAACGAGCGTTTTCTGGCATTGCAACGCGAAGTGTTGGGGTTCAAACAACTGCTATTTCTATGCCGACAAGTGGTTTATTGAAGTTTGGAGCAGGTGTATCGCTTGAACAACTTGCTATTTCTGGGGCGACTTCTGCAAATCCAATTGGTTTGTATTTGACTGGTGATGGTACGAATTATTCGATTGTTCGTGAAATTGTTTCAGTCCCTTCAACTTCTGGATTTGTTCCGGGTGAAGGTTCCTATGCTGCTATTTACATGGATAAAGATGCTTTCCTTGGTCTTGGTCAACGCAATTGGAATGATAAATCGGTAAATGCGTGGAATATGTTGGGTCGTAGTCGCGTTACCTTGGTAGCAAATGGAGATTGTTTTATTGAATTAAATGAAGACATTATTCTTTCTGATGCTCAGCCAATAATCCCAACAACAAACTTTGGGGCAACTCGAGCTCAGCGCATTACGTTCTTTTCTCAGGATCCTCGTGAAATTAGAATTCCTCGTGGTGGAGAGTTTGATTTAAGTGCCTTTGGGTCATTAACAAATGGAACAAATCAACAAATTACCTTTGATGGAAATATTCGATTAATTTTTGAAGCAGGATCGACCCTGAGATTCCCAGCAGTTGGTCATAGTAATAATACAAAGGGACCTGTTCTTTACATGAATGGAAAATCACAAATTATTTTTGAAGGACTTTCGGATCGAGATACTTCTCGTATTGTCAATCGAAACGTTAGTGCTGTTGATTTTGCAACAGCAGGACGGTCACGTATTGTTGGGGTTGGTAAGATTTGGTTAAACAAAAGCGCGTCTATGAAAATTATGGAATCAGCTTGTGTTGGGATTGAGGGTGATTCTCGGGCTCTGGAAACAGATATTTTAATTTCGATTGCAAGAGAAGGGTCGCTCTTGCTTGGGGATCAAAATTCTGCTGGCGGAATCTTGCAAGTTGGAAACGTTGCCGATTTAAGTAGCGGCGGAGATGTGTTGGCAGGGGTGTATTTAACGCTCAGAATTAATGGTCCTCGTTCGATTGTTCATATGGATCGAGAATCATATCTTGGGTTTGGTGCAGGGGTTCTTAATAGAAATCAACTTGTTTCTGGTTCATTGCAGAATTCGTTGAATAACATGAAGTTAAAAGCTCTATTTAACGTTAAAAATGTTGCTATTCGAGCAGCTCGAGGAAGCTTTAGTCATAACCAAATTTATGATGGACGAGATTCTCAGGCTTCGTTGTTGGCGTTTGGACCATCAACAGAATACACCCTTGATCTTGGTGTTTCTGCAGAATCGATTTGGCGAGGTGGTGGAAACATGATTTATGTTACAGAGTCTGCAACTGTTGAATCGCCACTCCAAGTTTCAGTTCTTTCTTCTGCGCAACCGCTTGCAGATGAATACAATCGAAATACGAGTGGAGAAGCAACAACCGTTAATAGCTCTGCTCGTTCAGGAAATAATGGTAAAATTTCTATTATGGGTTCTGGGGTTATGGCTCGACAATTAACTCAGACAACGTTGCCATATCCTGGTCCGGTTCGCGTTGTTAGGGAAATTACCAGCACTTACCTGTCATCCATAAGAGACTCAGATAATGGTTCTGCTCCAACGTTGTTGGGAGGTAAGAATTTTACAGGTCCTCAAGCGGATATGTTTAGATACTTGGCATTCACTCCGTTTGAATATCAGGAGCCTTCAAAATATAGCGTGTTGGGTTCTACTCAGTTTGAATTCAAGATTGGATATGTGATTGGAACAACAATTACCAGGACAACAACAATTCCAATGTTGGGTGATGCTAAACCAGAGGGTGCTGCAAAAGTAGGAGCTCTTCTCGTGGAAGCTGTTGATAGTAGTGGAAATCCGGCCTTGTATGGATTACCTGAAGTCCCAAATAATCCGCCTATGTTATTTATTGCATCATAAAAATTGTGGGGGATATGGAAAATGGTTTTTAGGAGATTAGCCGTTATGAAATTAAGGCCCATAAATAATGTTCTTACAAAGATTTTTGTAGGATTTTTAGCGTGTGCTAATCTTGTTGCCTCTGATTTGCGACCTCCATTAATGAGCATGGAAGGGCCATTGCGATTTGTTCAAGAAGCTGAAGTGCGTGATGAAAGTTCGCTTAAATTTTGGGCAACAATTGGCACGCGACAAGCGTCTCAAGCGTTTATGGAGCATGGTTTTTCTTCGGTTGATTATTCAAATCTTATTTTTAATAAAAGCCAATTTCGCGTTTCTGATATTTTTACAGATTCTTATGTTTCATCTCGGTCGGAATCATATTTAGCGTTGTTGCGTACAGCTCGTATTTCGACAAATGCATCTTACGCAGAAAAAGCCATTGTTTTTGGTTTGCAGTGGATGTATCCAGTGTATGAAGATCGAGGTCGCTTTGGAGTTCGAGTGAGAGTGCCGTTGAAATCTGTTGAAATAGAAAGAGAAGACGTGAAGGGGCTTCCTGGTGGAGCACAACTTGAAGATCTTATAGCTGTTCAGCAAGCCACGAGCAAGTCAAATGGTTCAGGTTCATCGCGAGATTTACCATCGGTTCAAACGCGAATGATGAGGTTTGACTTTGCAGAAGCGTTGACGCAATCAAGTGATTTAAATTTAGTTTTTAATTTTGATGCACAGCCTAAGATGTCGGGAGATCGAATTATTTCTGGTCCAAATAGTGTTGAGCCTCAAGACACTGCAAAGCGAAGACTTGCTGTTGTGTATTCTCCGGTTGGAGATGTGCCACAAGTTCCCGAAATTCCAACAAACGTAGCTGTTGTTCTGAATGCAACAGAGCAGATTCCTTCATCGTATTTAAGTTTGCCGGCGGATGGAAAAATAGCTCCAGGTAAAGTTTATGTATTTGATTCAACTCCAGGAAAATACAGAAATCTTCTTGATGACAATGCGCCAGACGCAAATGTTCGTCGTGCAAATCAGCTGACAAAGGAAACGATGTGGCTTGTTCCTTTTGGCTACGAAAATTCAGCAAGTGCTATTGTTATGGCGGGAACAGAAGATGGCGGAGCGATGAAAACATTAAAAGAATTAAGTGGTCGCGTTACTGAAAACGTTTATCAGTGGCTTTTGGCTCGAGGATATGAGTTTGAAAGTGAACCGCGTCAGGGCCTTGGAGATGTTTCGATCGAAGGTTTTTATCAGCATGACCTTGTTCCAAATATGTCGACAGAGTTTTTAGTTGGGGTTGGTATTCCTTTTGATAGGGATAATCAATTTTATAAATCGCCCTACAAAGCAAGACTCGGCAATGGAGGTCACTGGGAAGTTTATTTTGGCGGGGGCGTTGGGTCTGTTTTTAAGAAAATGATTAATTTAAGAGTTCATGGAAATTATGGTATTGTTCTTCCCGCAGAGGAGGAAATTAACGCAACTTTTAAAGGAACATTGATTAAAGCAATTGGTCCAAAGCAAGAAGCAACAATTGACTGGAAGCGCGCGACAGTTAATTTTGATTGTACTCTTTTTCATCCAGATTCAAAGACGTGTTCTGCCGTGCTTGGGTACCAGTTTCACTGGAGAAGTTCAAGTAATGTCTCATTCAAAAATCATGAAGCAGAAACATGGCTTGGGAAAAAATATAATGTAAGTCGTCGAGAATTTGAGCCAGACTTGGTGGTATTAGATTCTTCTCGACATGCGATTAATACAAATTCTATTGCGCATCGTCTGCGCATGGAAGTTTCTTTGCGGATTGGTTCGTATTGTGAAATGTTGTTTGGCGGTGCGTATACAATAGCGGGTAGATATGTTGCACGAGATCTTGATACACATTTCGGTGTGCACCTCACCTTCTAATAAAGGATAGGTTTCATGCAAATAACCAAACATTTTTTTATTACGTGTGCGTTGGTGATTGGGATAATAACAATACCTTCGGTGATTAAAGCGGTGACGATTCAGCCTCCTATGCCCTATGACAGGGGTCCAATGCGGTATTTATTTGATTTTGATGAGCCAGAAAGTACTCGCAATTTAAAGTTATGGACCGGAGCTTTTATGCGGTACTCTGGGGCTGCGTACACAGATGTTTTGGGCTCTCAAACAGAGAATTTATCTAGACTTATTTTTAACAAAACAGATTTTAGAGTAACAGAAGCATTTCCCGATTGTCTTGTTCCTCAGAATGCAGAATTTTACAACCCGCTGATGAGAACAGCACACTTTGAAAACAAAATAGATTATAAGGAAAATACGTTTCTTTTTGGGGGACGGTATACGATCCCGGTAAATAATAACGAAGGGCGGGTTGGTGTTCGCTGGGTGGTTCCTTTGCGTCGAGCAACAATTCGTCGACTGGATGCTCGCAGCGTTCCTCGAGGAGCTTCATTGGAGGATGTTTTGGCTTATTCATCACAAGTTATACCTCGCACGGGTGAAGCGCCGATTAATGTGACGACTGTACCGATGATGCGAATGGATTTTGCTGAAGCGCTTGTTCAATCTCGCTCAAAAAATCCTGCGTTAATAATTGATTCACGAAATAAGCCGCGCGTTGGTGGTTCTGAGATTAGTGATGCAAATCTTGCTGGTGGAGATGATGCGTTTAAAAGTTCTGTGCAGCGTTGCTTGTGTGTTGTTCGCTCGCCTAGAAACTTTATTCCACGACCTCCGGTAGTAAAAAACACCGCAGTTATTACAAGTGTTCCTGTTATTACAGCTCCAGCAACGGCGCCAACAGTCGCCCAAATGAAAGTTGCTGATGGAACAGATGATGTGTTGCCAGATGATGGAAATGCAGAGTATCGAATGATTTATCGGCTCGAAACAGTTGGAGATCCAGGCAAATATGGAAAACTTGCAGATGAGACAACAACGGATATCGATGAGCGCTTGGCTCGACAAGAATTAAAAGAAGAGTTGTGGTTAATTCCGCGCGTTTCAGCAACTGATTCAACGGTAAGTGGTTTTGGCGTTGGCGGAACCCTTAAAACATTGGTTGATTTGAGTGAGCAAGTAACTGAAAACGTTTATGAGTGGCTAGAAGACAGGGGTTATTCGTTTGAAACAACAACGGTTGCCGGATTTGGGAATGCATCGGTAGATGTTTTTTATGAGCATGCGATAGCAGATAAATGTTATGGAGAATTATTTGTTGGGTTGGTTTTACCAACTGCTCAAGAGTCAGATGATTTTCTTTCGGCGTATCATACATATTTGGGGAATGGAAAACATTTTGAAGTAAAATGCGGCGCAGCCTTATTTGGACAACCGTTATCTCGGCTGAATATCAAAATTGATGGGCTTTATGCATGTGTTATTCCTCGTGAAGAGACCATGCGGGCTTCATTCCGAGGAAGTAACATAAAAAATATGGGTCCTTTGGTGAAGGGATTTGTTGGATGGAATTATCTTGTCGGAAAAGTTGAAGCAACAATTTTCCATTTCAAATCGCGAGCACTTTCTACCATGTTTGGATATGAAATTTATTATAAGCAGCGTGATTCGTTGAGTTTCCCATCCAATACAATGGAAACTTGGCAAGGAAAGCAAATTCAATCTGACGGTCAGATGATTTCTAATCCACGTATTCTTGATGAATCGGTTACGACAAAAAACACAGATTCTATTGCTCATCGAGTGAAAATAGAAGCTTCTATGCGTATTACCAATCAGTGCGAGTTTGCACTTGGGTTTGCATATACGATTTCGGGTAAAAATACGCCACAAACAGTTGATCTTGGAATGACGTTTAACGTCATATTCTAGTTTTGATATTTTTGGTACCATCAATTGCATAGATAGCATCGTAATATGATTGTTTTATGTATATGAATAAACCTTTAATTGGCGCACATGTTTCTATTGCTGGTGGAATTGAAAAATCATTCGACCGAGCTTGTGAAATAGGAGCGAGCTGTTTTCAGATTTTTACTAGAACAAATAGAAGTTGGACAGCTCAGTTATATTCTTCTGATGAAATCGCTCGATTTAAACAAGCGCAACGTAATTCTACTATTTCCAGTGTTATTGGGCATGCTTCATATCTGATTAATCTTGCCTCTGCAACCGAAGAAACGCGTGAAAAATCAAAAAATTTTCTTGTCTCAGAATTGATTCGCTGTTCAAGCGTTGGAATAAGAACTTTGGTTCTGCATCCAGGTTCTCATGGTGGTGAAGGCGAAGATCTTGGAATCGAAAGACTGGTTGAAGGTCTACAGTTCGTGCTCTCTCAGACTCCAGATGATTGTGTAATTGCTTTAGAAACAATGGCGGGTCAGGGTTCAAGTTTGGGATCTTCGCTTGAAGGATTAAAAAAAATAGTACAAGCGATGCCGTCATTGGCTCGTATTAAATTTTGTATCGACACGTGTCATATTTTTGCTGCAGGATACGACCTTTCCTCTGGCGAGAAATTTGAGCTGTTTTTAAATGAGTTTGATCAGCAACTTGGGTTAAAAAATGTTTCAGCGATTCATTGTAATGATTCTTTAACGGTGAGTGGGAGTCGTGTTGATAGGCATGCAAATCTTGCTCAGGGTAAGATGAATCCGGAAGTTTTTTCAGTATTAATGAATAATTCTGTATTGGCCGCTGTTCCCAAGATTCTAGAAACACCAGAAAAAGATGGGCAAGATCAGTACGCGCAAGAAATTGTGTGGCTTACTTCTTTGGTGAAGAATACACAATAAACAACCATACAAATAACCCTACAAAGAGTGTTAACCAGAGCAGGTACAGTGGAATGTATGAAAGTCTGTAGGCAACAACAAGTCCATTTAAAATAATCCCTGCAAAGCTGGTGAGTGCTATTATCTGATTCCATGACCACATTTTTCTTTGTAAAAAATGAACATAATGATGTGGGCTTGCAAGAACGGGAGAAAGGCCAAGTTGAAGTCGAATTACGATAAGAGCGATAACTTCAAGCAAGATTACTCCTGCAACCACCGGGATGCTGAAAATTTCAAAGAATTGTTCACTCTTCCATACATGTGTAAGGATAAAAAATCCTAAGATGCCACCAAGCAACAATGATCCAGCATCGCCAAGATAGATCGATGCTGGTTTTTTGTTGTACCACATAAATCCAACCACCGCGCCAAGTGCGATGACTTCTAAAAGTAAAAGGCTATTGTGTCCGGCGATAATGCTCAGCGATATAAGCCCGCAAAGTGAAAGAGCGGTAGTTGTTGAAGCTATAAGATCCATGACATCAACAAGATTTACAGCGTTTACGATAGTCCACAAAAAGAACAGACTTACTCCCATAAAAAAGAGCGGTGGCGTTACTCCTGTTGCTGCATTAACTGCAATAAGGAGTGTCACGCAACCTGCGCCTTCAAGAACAAATTTTGCTTTTGCATCAAGAGTGTATTTGTCATCAACAAGTCCAGTAAGGCAGAGCAGTCCAGCTCCTGTTAAAAAAATGCCAACCCACGCATACATTTTTAAAAAAAAGATTGTTGTTGCAAACAGAGCTAGATAAATAGCAACGCCTCCTAGGTATGGGACGGGAGCGGCATGTGTTTTGTGGGGAGTGCTTGGAACATCAATAATCTTGGTCTTTTCTGCGACCTTAATCATCAGTGGCGTAAGAATAAGTGAAATAACAAGAGCAGCAAAAAAAGGAAGGTATGCGATCATAATTGACCACCAAATAAAAGGTACCTTTTTAAGGTCGCAATCGTATCAAAAATTTACTTAAGGGTACAGGTTTTTATGAAGATTTTTTGTTAAGTAATTCTAAAACACGAATTGCTTGTTTACATTCTGGCTTGGTTTTTAGCACTCGCTCGGCAAGTAGTTGAGTTTCCTTAATGTCAAAACTTTCATTTCCTGGTTCATAGAGAGCAAGTAATGCTTCTTGTAATTCAATATTGGTAGGCTCGAGTTTTGCAGCGCGGTAGGAGTGAAAGAAGGAGAGTTCTTTAGCTCCCTCGAGTAGCTTTTCGTGATTTGACGGTGAGCAAAAGATAAGAGGTGTGATTTGAGCGAGAAGTGTATGCCATTGAGCTGTTTCGCCAAATTCGCGTATTAATTCCCAAATAAAATCATAAGTTCATCCAGCATTAAGAAATGTAGGGCATTTTTTAGAGACTGGCAGGTTTTTTATGCATATTTTGCAAAAAATCATTGTTTTTAAACCTTAGGCGCAAGGCTTTTGTGAAAAAAAAAGGGGGGGGGTATTCTCAGAAGATCTACCCAAAAATGTTATCAAAACAAAGGAAAAAACGTGAATTTTTTAAGATACTTAACTTTAGTTCTTATCATGGGAACCGCCACATCAGACATCAGTGCAGGCATAAATCCAGAAGATATGATTGCACGTGCTCATACAATACTCTCTGCAGTAACTGCTATGTCACCAGAAGAACAATTAGCATCCACAGCAGATATTCTTGAAGAATCAAACAGACTGCTTACAGAACTAAACTTTTTTAAAGAACTCAACAACACTGCCGATTATCGCTTACCCAATGAAACGGCGCCCGAAGGTTTCGATTTCACAGGTCCTGTTACTTACGAATATCCCTACATTAAAGACGATGGTTCTTTTTGGACAACCAATGAGTTTGAAGATGTTATTGCTGTCGTAAACACTGTAATATCAGCGATCGAAAATCTTTAAACCGATTAAAAAATTCCCTCGCATCTTCAATAAAAAAGATGCGAGGGAATTTTTTATTTTTTATTATCTAAAATCATCTACTCTCCGTCTGGTGAAAAGCCAACAACGAAAAGATTGCCATAAAAGGCCTCTGTATCAGGATAAATAAAGGAATGAGCCTACGCAGTCTCGTAGGCTCCGGTAAGATATTGAACAGAAAATTGAAACATTAAAAAAATTTGAGTGTGCCAATAAATATCTTCGCGTTTTAAATTTAAAAAACATACTAAGCCGTATGCGCAGAGATTTCCATCATCTGCTAGTGTCTCAAATATTTTGTTAAATCCAAGAGATTCAATTTCTGTTTGATTGTACTGTAAATAAATGCTGGCAAAATTTGAAAATTTTCCATGCATAGCAAGCGAAAGTAATTCAGTGTATTTAGGTGAATTCATTTTTGTTTCAATTATCATGAAAAAACTCTTTTCGGAATCGGGTTTATTGCCAGATTAGATAATTTCTTTTTCGTGGATTATGTTTTATTACTTCGTTAACGCAATCTTTCCATATACTATATGGAAGATTAACAGCTGTTTTTAATTTTAATTTTTGTACTAATTTTATAAATTCTTCGTCAGCGCCAAGAGAGCAGTATATTTCTAAGAAATTAATAAGCACTTCATATGCTTGAGCTTCTGTCATATTGATAGCATCAATTTTGTCATTTTGATTAAAAAAAACATTTTTTACAGCCCTTTCCCAATCTGACCAAACTGCTAAATCAAACGGTCTGTCTTTGCTAGAAAGGAGCATATTACTTGCTATTAATGCGGCATCATCGTGATTGGTTTTTGAATAGCAATAATCTATAAATTTTTGTGCAGCATCGTATGCGTCATTTGTATTCATTTTGGATTGGGAGAGATGATATTATTTTTTGTCGAGTAATTCTAAAACGCGAATTGCTTGCATGGTGTAGGTTTTCTTGGCGATTAGCTTTTCTGAAAGAGCTTTAACATCAATATCATCAAAGCAGGGATGGCCAGGGGTATACATACGTAGAATATTTTCCTGAAGGTCGATATTTTCGGGATTAAGTTCTGCGGCACGGCTTACATGAAAAAAAGCTAATTCTTTGGCGTGTAGATCTTTGCAAAAATCACCGCCGTATTCGTAATCAAAAATTTCCCGAGCCATACGAGCCATAAGGGTATGCGTTCTGGGGGTTTCGCCTTGTTCGCGCATCAAAAACCAGCAGTAGTCATAAGCGCATACGTTGCGTTCTTTGAACGAAATCATAAACAAGATATCTTCAATTTCTTCAATCGAAAGAGTTGGTAAAATTTGTCGTGTTTCGATGTAGCGACCTCGCAAAACTAAATCTCTAAACGCTGCTTTTTTATCCAGAGCAATTGCTTGTGTAATTTTTTCTGCAGTTGAAATCTGAGGGGGGTTATTCTTGCGATTATTGATGATTCGTTGAGCCGTCTCATGATCTGGCCATTTTTTTAATATTTCTTGGGCGAATTCATAAATTTCTCCGTCTGGAAGATTGCCTTCGGGGGTAAAGTCGATCATTAAAATAGCATTATATGTTCCTCTTTGATGAGGATTGAGCTCAAGTTGTCGCATTACATGTGCAAACGACACTTGGCATGCGCCTGGAAGGTAGGGCATATGAATTTCCATCATAATGGTTATTAACTCATGCCAATCAGCGGCTTCTTGTTGAAGATTTAAATAACATGCAAGACCGTATCCACAGATGTTATAGTTATAGACGGCTTCATCGCATAAGGAATCTAGCTTTAAATCACGTCTTTCTTCTTCGGAAAAGGTGAAATAGTTGTTGGAAAATTTTGTAAATTGGCCTTTTTCTAATAGTTTTTTCATTAAAATAGCAGCGTCGTTCATTGTTATTTGTACCTATTTGTGGTTGTGATTTTTATATTCGAGACGATTGCATAATGCACGAAAGCGCGAATCTTAAATTCGATCTATTTTTTTGTTAAGTAATTCTAAAACGCGAATTGCTTGCTCACATTCTGGCTTGTTTTTTAGCACTTGCTGGGCAAGTAGTTGAGTTTCTTCAATGTCAAAACTTTCATTTCCTGGTTCATAGAGAGCAAGTAGTGCTTCTTGAAGCTCAATATTGTATGATTCAAGTTCTGCAGCGCGATAGGTGTGAAAAAAGACGAGTTCTTTTAAGCCTTTAGGGTCTTTTCTTATCCCATTGCGTTCGCATTTAAAAGACTCTTCTGCTGTTTTTGCCATGAATGAATGCCTTTGGGAGTTTTCGCCCATTTCACGCATTAAGAACCATCCATAATCGTATGCGCATATGTTACCTAGGGTTGTAGCAATTTCAAGAAGAATTGTTTGCATTTCGATTTCACTAAGCAGCAAAAATAGTTGTCGTGTTTCGATGTAGCGACCACGCAAAACTAAATCCCTAAAGGCTGCGTGCTTGTCTTGTTGGATGGCTTGTTTAATAATTTCGGCTACAGTTATTGTTGGGGGGTTATCTTTTTCTTTATCAAAGACGATTTTTGCTGCTTGATTATTTGGCCACTGAGATAAAACAATTTGAGCAATTTCAAAAAGCTCATTGTCGGGAAGTTCTCCGTCTGGTGAAAATCCGACAAAGAAGGCGTCACCATAAAAAACTTCTATATTGGGAAAGAGTTCAATGTTTCTAAAAGCATGAGCAAGAGCAGCTTGATATGCCCCAGCTAAGTATTGGATGTCAAATTGAAGCATGAAAAAAATTAATGAGTGCCAATATGTGCTTTCGTTTATTAGGTTAAGGTAGCAAGCTAATCCATATCCGCATAAATTATAGTCGGTTGCAAGATTTGAACAAATTTTATTTAATTTAAGCTCTTCTATTGTTGATTTGCTTGAAGTTAAATAAATTTGAGTAAATTTTGAAAATTTTCCACATAGAGCTAGTTTGTACATATTGTTATATGGTTCGTTCATTTTTGTTTATCCTTAGGAATGTATTTATCCAAACGTTCTTGTGTATCAGCAATAAAAATGGATCCTATTTTTTCAACTCCTTCATGTTCACCATAGGTTACGACGACAGGTTTACGGCCAAAATATTTAAACCTACATCTGCCTGTTTGGCCTAAAATATTTCCTTCTTCTCCGGTACTCATTACATCATCGATTAGCGCGTGTGTTTTTTCCCAGGTAAGCTCACCTTCAACTACGGTTTCTAATTGATGGTTGCTTCCTTTTGATCCGTACATTAAATGATTTCTTTTTTCATCGCTTTCTTCTTTATCGATTCGATCAAGATCATTAGGCCTGCGTTCTTTAACGCCATCATCGGTTTCATTCGTAGATGTGCCTTCTGGGGCTGTGGCTTCGGATGCTTTTTCGCCTTCGCCTTCAGTTGATACAGGTGTTCTTTCAGGCTTTTCTTCATCCTGAGTTTTTTCTTTTTCTGGAATTGCAGGGGTATCATCGCCATTCGTAAATGGAGGAAGATCGTTAAAGCCCTTAGAAAAATTACACGATTGCGGCTCTGGCATAAATTTTGCCATATGCTGACCGGTGCCGCAAACAGGTCGCGTAAATTCTTTTTTTGTGGGAGGTTTTCCAAGCAGCCGAGAAAATGGCGGCTCTGGCGAGTGAGATCCGGGAAAGGGGCTTTCTGGATCTGAATCTTCTGGCTCGAAAGATGTGCCGGTTGGGAATTCTGGTGAGCTGTCGGGGGTGCAGCCGGCAAATGCCCGTGATGATTGAGCTCGTTCGGGACTCCAATCGCATTCGCATTCTGATGTTACATCAAGGGCCTGAAATTCATCGTCTGAGCAAGGAAAGAGAGAGACGACTAAAAACTTCTTACCATCAATTACATAAGCGAAATTACTTTTGGGGAAATGCGTCACCAATAGTGGCAGCTTTGGATTAAAGCTTTTTCTGTGCGATTTATTAAGCAGGGGAATTGGTATCAAGTCGCGCCAGCTTAAGTGATGAGCAGAGGCAAAGTCGGCAGCTTGGGGCGAAAATTGTATTAAACCTATTTTAAAACCGTGTTCTGCATGAGTTGTGTTAAGATCGCGCGCTTTTTTTCCAAGAATACTGTGAGCGCACAGATGATTTTTGGGGCAGAGAAATGAATTAAGTTTTAATTCTTCGGGCAGGGAAGTTTTTCTTGAGCGAAATTCTGCCATTTTTTGATTGAATTCATTAGTAAGAAGAGTCGCTCTTTTTTGTTGATATTCTTGGTAGAGATGGCGGTGTTGAGCGGACGCCCATTGTCTGTACAAATCATTGTCTTGTTCTTGAACAAAACCAGTGAGTCTAGATACTCCAACAATTGAAGGATTTTGACCGCGAGGGTGATGCACAAGAACTTTAAGGTCTTTGGTAAGGCTTCTTTTGATATAAAAATAAAAATCAAAAAAGCTGTAAGTGGAATCGCTGGTACCGTTTTTTACGGCCTGGGCGATGTGGTAAGGCGCAATCTTTTCGCGAAGGCACCACATGAGCACGTTCGGTTTAAAATGGTATCCATGAAGTACTTTGTCGTACAAGCGCAATTTAAATTGATTTTCTGGGGTTGATTTTGTGTAGCAACCGGTTTCATCGGAAAAGGTCCACAAATCGTCTACGGTGTACAAAGAGTTAAAAGAGCTTTCAAGCGTTGCAAGTTCTTTTGCATCAAGTATCACTTGTTCTTCCGGAGAGGGGGGAGCGGGCAGTCTTGGTTGTGGGCGCTCATAAACAGTCTCTTGAGAGTATGAGCGTTGGTTGTTTTTTTTAAATGATTGAAAAAGACTGATGAGTAAAAACTGTCCAGCAAGGCCAGCTGCATCAGAGAGATAATTGTTTTGTGGGCGAAAAGACTCGATAAGGGCAGCAGGGTATACAGGTTTTTCTGGGTGAGTTAAGGTGTTTAATTGTCTTGGGTAAGCTTCGCACGCAGTTTGAGAGTAATGAGGCGAAATAAACGTAGGATTTCTGGTGGCTGAATTTTCAGGAAGAGAAGGAGTTGTTTTAAAAGAATCGGTTGATTTATTCGAGCGCGACTTATCAATCTGTATTGAAGTAGCGGCTAATCCAAAGACTACGGCCAGGCCCGCAATACCCGCAAGAACGCTGTCACTCACTGCAAAGGCGATCGAAAATTCGATAAAAAAATTGTGAAGCAGCAGTTTGTTTTTTGTTGCAAAAAATAAGTGAGGGAACTCTAAATGTAAGCCATAAAAAATGGCACAATCGCGACCAGAAAGAGCACGCAGGTTTTGCAACTGTTTGTTGCTAGTTTGCGTTTGAGGGTTGATAGTTTCAAGAGCTAAAATTTGAGTTAAAGATTTATCTACATCTTCTAGCAGGTCACCAATACGCAGATCTTTTGCTTGAATAAATTGCTGTTCGGGGTCACCGTTCACTTCTGAAATTTGCTCTGGCGGGGCTCTGCTTACACGAAATAGTTGCGCGTCAGAAACAACAAAAACATCATCAGGGGTTGTGATTTTTATACGCGTGGCAATCGCATAGCGCACCACAGACCGAATCTTAGTTTGTATGTATTTTTTTGTTGCAAGATCAAATCCAACAACCTCATCTCCCGCTTTGAGGTGCTGAATTTGCACCATGCCATGAGGCGTTAGGACGAGTGTCTCGGGAGGTAATGCAGATGAAAGTTGTAAGCAAACAAGAGAAAGAAGAGCAATGAGCAGTTGGTTGCGCATGATGAAAAACCCGTAAGAATGACGTGATTTTACGCAGCAACGATAGCGCGATATTTTCTTCGTGTAAAGTGAGAATGAAGAAAGGGGAGTCTTTCGATTTCTCGAAAAACCCCCCTTAGGGTGTAAGGCTTTTTATTTGTTATGCAAGGCGCGAAAGTTTTGTTATACCTGCTTTTGCAAGTTGAGCAACAGCCTCTGAGCCCATGTGTGCAACAAGGTCTCTGACAACAGGATTATGAAGTGTTTGCTTGGTAATCTTTAAAAGATTTTCAGGACCAATTTTTTCAGCCCATTTGCTTTCTGGAGATTTCAGAGCCTGTATAATGATTGATTTTCCGATGAGCGCAAGAACGGGTACCGCAAGAGCCATAAGCCGTTTATTAGAAGAGGTTGCTAGGGCATATCCCCACCCTTTGAGTTTGGATGTGATTGTATTTTTTATGGTAGGAATTTCTTCAAGTTCTTTTGCTTTTTCAAGACCCAGAGCCTTTGCCAGAGTGAATGATGTTGGAGTTGTCAGAGTTGTTGGATTTGCTTCTACATCAACAGCTACATCTTTTGGTTCAGGTGTTTGAGCGGTCACAATATCATCAACTTCTGATTCGTGAGCAGCATCAAGAGCGTATGGGTAAAAAGTTTGTGCGCATGAAATCGGTGATTTTGGGGCACTGATTACATTATTTGCAGTAGTTGCTGCACTCAAAATAATAATGAGTAATAATTTTTTATTAACGGTGTTCATAAACCCTCCTTACTATGGTTTATTGTACGACTTTGTTTTCTCGTGTTATTTCGTAATGTACTTATTAACTGTAGCAAGATTTGATTAATGCAAAAACGGGTAGCATTCAGGGTGAAAATATTGGTTGTTTTTTTATAAAAACTGCTTAATTTGACTAACTTGTTTGATTAAAAAGACTAAAAACGGCATGTTTTTGATAAAAAGTGTTAAAAAGAGCAAAAAATGAATGATTTTAAATTGGCAGAAGTGTGGAATCGATATACAAATCGATCATTTTCTGAAAAAAATGACATTTCTGAGCAGCAGATAGAATTACTTTTTGAGGCTGCAGGCAGAGCGCCGTCATCCTTCAATGCTCAGCCCTGGCGATTTATTTATGGAGAAAAAGGTTCGCAGGTAGGAGAACAGTTATTTTCTTTGTTGAAAGAATCGAATGCAACTTGGGCGCGTAATGCATCTTGGTATGTGCTGCTTGGTGCGGTAGAAACTGTTTTGTTTAAAGGCTCAGAAATAAAAAATGATAAAGCTTTTTTTGATTCTGGGGCTGCGTGTCAAAACTTTGTTTTACAGGCAACGCATATGGGCCTTGCAACAGCTGTTATTGGTGGTTTTGATTATCAAGCCGCAGCTACATTGGTAGGAAATTATATGACTCCAGTATGTATGATTATTGTTGGTCACTTTGATGATGCAGAGCCTAAAGTGTCCACTAGAAGGGCTCTTTCGGAGATTGCTAAAAAGACATTCGAATAATGCTGTTTTCTCTATTTCTCCGATTGGCATGGGTTGACGGTTGTGGGGGTGGTCGTTAAAATTGAAAGAATGTTTATTTGCTATCTTGGGAGGATCCGCTACATGATCGAGAAAAAAAATATGCCAATCCGAGCGATAATCTTTGATATGGATGGCACAATTGTTAATACGGAAAAAGTATGGGATTTTGCGACAAAAAAACCGTTGTTTGATCGCGGAATATTAGAATTTACAGAAGAAGAAGAGATTTTTTTAGATTCATTTTCTGGGATTGGAATTGAAGACTGGGCTGTTCAGGTAAAATCGTTTTTTAAATTAGACGATCCGCATGAAATGATTGCTTCTGAAGCTGTTATGAATGCATCGCAAGGCTTTGAAGAAATAGTTCCTTTTATCGAAGGATTTGAGCGTTTTCATTCATTTGTTAAAGATTCAAATTTGGTTTTTGCAATAGCAACCAACACAGGGCGACAAGCGTTTGATGCTATTATTGAAAAAATGAATTTTAAGTATTTTTTTGGTAATCATTTGTATTGTAAGGATGATGTTGGTGGTTTAGCAAAACCAAATCCAGCACTTTTTTTATATGCGGCAGATCAACTTGGTGTTTTACCAGAAGAATGCTTGGTAATTGAGGATTCAATTTTTGGTTTTGAAGCAGCGGCTCTTGCAGGAATGCGATGCATCGCTATAAAAAATAAGCGAAATAAAGAGCATATTCATCACGCAGATTATGCCGTGCGTGATTATCATGATGCGTTTGATGTATTGGTAGATATTTTTGCCCATCAAAACGCTGCACAAAACATCGTTTCTAACGACATACAACAATTGCAGTAATTATTTTCGGTTGATGATTTGATAGTACTCGAGCAGCCTCTGTGAGGGTTGCTCCAGTCGTCATGACATCATCAACCAAGATGATTTTTTTATTAAATAATAATTCTTTATATTTTTCATCGACCGAAAAAGAGCCCTTGATATTGATTTGTCGCTCTTCTTTGCTGAGCTGGGTTTGGGGTTTTGTGCGAACTTTTTTTATGAGGCACGAAAGCATTTGGGCCCCACTAAGATCTGCGTATGTTTTTGCAAGTATTTCTGTTTGATTGAAGCCGCGTTGAAGTTTTTTAGTCCAATGAATAGGAATCGGAATAAAATAGTCAACGTCTTTGATTTCTGGCGAAAGATTCTTGAGTGTGAGCCGCGCAAGTTTTTCAAAGGTTTTTGATTGTCCTTGATTTTTTCTTAAAACAAGTGTTTTGGTGATTCCAGAATAATGAGTTAGGGCGTGTACGGTGAGTGATTTTTTTTTGGAGATTAATAGGTTTGAGCTACACACTTGTGAAAGACTTGCTGCACAGGAGTTACATAAAATTTCTTCTCTAGAAAGTAATATGTGGCATTCTGCACAAAAGCTTGGAAAGGCAAAATTGATCAGCGTGTTGAAAATTGAGCTCAGTTGACTAATCATGCAAGAATTATTCGTAAAATAAGCATACAAATGTTTGAACAAATTCCCGCAACAACATCAAGAGCGAAAATGCCAATAAGTCCAGAGAGTGCGCTTAGGTCGATTTCAGTTTTCGAAAGAATAACCTGATTTACAAGGCTTCTGGTCATATGAAAAACAATTAAGGCTAAAATGATGAACTTAAGTTGCATCGGAATGTAAAAGTAGGTAATAAGCATGCCAAGAATGCGATTTGCCGTGATGGTGTTTTGTTTTTCTGATGGAAGTGATTCGAAAACAAAATAAAGACCATATGAGAGCAATGACATAAATATCATAAAACAATTATAAAACAGATCTGGGGAAAGGTGGTATGCCGATCGTCCGAGAATAATCAGCGGAAAGGCCCCAAGAGACAGCGTGACGCCACCAAGGATTCGATTATTGTTGACATGAAATGTTGCGAATTTAAATAATGCGCTTTTTATTTTTTCAGAAGGGAAATTCATGAGAAGCCTTTTTTAAGAGTATGCAGATGCCGACGATAATGTATACATCCGCAAGATTAAAAACAGACAATCGATAGTTTCCGATAAACAGTTGAATAAAATCAATGACTGCTCCGTGAAAAAGTCTATCTACAAGATTAGAAAATCCACCAACAATAATCAGGCTCCGGCCATAAATGATCCATTTTGAGGAATATTTGCACCAATCGAGCAGCGTTTTATAAGAAAGAAAAATAAGACCAATAAACATCCCCAGGGAAAATATCCATCGCATAATTGGAGCCGAAGAAGCTCCAATACCCCAGGCAAGTCCATTATTTGCTTCAAGACCCAAAAAGAGCCAGGATTTTAGCGCTATGATGTTTTCGCTCCAAAAAAGAAGTGCACATCGTTTTGTTATTTGGTCGATTATAAAAAGAAAAAAGAAAAAAAATACACTTCTGCTCGGTCTGAAAGGGGCGTTGTTTTCTCGCATTTTTATTCTCTAAGACTTAATTTGTGTTGCTGTGCGAATGAGGTGATTTTGGACAAGATGCTATCAATATCATTCTTATCTGTTGTTTTGTCATGCGAGCTAATTTTGAGTCTAAAGGTTAGCGACCGATCTCCATTCCATTCTTTTTTGGTAAAAGAGTCGATAAGGCTCAATTCCGAAATGGATGAATCAAGGGCTTTTAGTTTAGTTGCGATAAATTCGTAAGAAACTGTTGCGGGAACCAAAAATGAAACGTCAACAGAGCTCGCTTGGTATCGAGAGATTGGCTTAAATTTAACGAGCGTTTTTTTGTTGTTTTTGAGTACGGAATAATCAAAATCAAAAATAATCGCAGAACTTTCAGGAAGGGTTCCGGTAAGTTTATTGATAATTTCTTTGCGAATAAATCCGACAAATCCAATTAATTTATTTTCGTGATAAATAGACGCTGTTTGTTCTGGGTCAAAACAGGCGTAGAGTGGTTCGCTTGAAGCCTTCCAATCAGCTGTTTTTAGATCGGCTTCATCAAGCAATCGCGAGAGAATGGTTTTTTTCTGTAAAAAATGAGCTTTGCTTCTTCGCGAGAAAAATATTCCAGAAAGACGTTGTTCTTCTTTGTATGTTTGAGCGGGTTGCAGATTCCAGGTGGCGTTAATTTCAAAAAAAGAAAGTGCATCATATTCCAAAATGTTATCTTCTACGTTTTTGAGCAACCCTGGAATAAGAGAGTCTACAAGAAGTGATTGGTTGCTAGAGACAGGGTTTACGATAGATAAACATTTTGAAGTATCAAGTCCAAGTTGCTCCGTGAATGATGAATCAAAGTACATGTAATTTTTTTGTTCGAACATGCCACCAACATTTGACAAAATTCGCTTGAGGTTTCGTTCGTGAGCATTTATCGCCATGTCGCTTGGGGCTGTTGTTCGAGAGGGAAGAGAGAGCGGGATTTTATCAAATCCGTACATGCGAGTAATTTCTTCGATGATATCTTCTCGGATGCGAATATCTTTGGATGCTCTAAAGTGAGGAACTTTAATTGTATAGGTAGTTATTTGATTTTGAGTTGCGCATGAGATTTCGAATTCTAAAGATGAGAGCATGTCTAAGATTTGTTCCTTGGAGAGGATTATTCCCATGCGAGATTCGATAAAGTGATGTTCGATCGTAATTGTTATTGGTTTATTTGGGTTATTTGCGATATTTACGATAGGACCAGAAATTACAGGATTTAATGATAGTTGTTTTGCTAAAAACATAAATCGTGCAAGAGCTTCAATTGGTTGTTCAGATGAAAGTGTTTTTTCAAAACGGGCAGAAGCGTCTGTTCGAAGATTTAATTTATGAGCTGTTTTTCTGACAGAGGTTGCATCAAAAGTTGCAAATTCTAAAACAGCGGAAGTTGTTTTTTTTGTAATTCCAGAATTTAGGCCGCCCTTGATGCCAGCAATGCAAAGGGCTTTTTCTGGCGATGCTATAACAACGTCTTGTGGAGAAAGTTTTTTTACAGAGCCATCTAAGATTGTTATTTCTTCGTCGGTTTTTGCATGTCGAACAATAATTTTGTTTTCAGCAATTTCAGCGGCATCATATGCATGGCTTGGTTGAGACCAATCAAGCATCACATAGTTGGTGAGGTCGACGATTGCGCCAAAAATTTTTGATCCAAGGCGCATTAACCGAATGCCAATAAAAAAATCAGAGGCTCTATTTTCGATTGATGAAAGATATGCCAAGACTAATCGCGAGCATTGCTCTGATTCTATTGCACCCGCAATTTTCATCGAAGAATTATGTTCTGTGTTTTCAAGTGAATCTGTGACTTGATTATGGGGCTTTAATGGTAAATTCATAAAAGCGGTAATTTCTCGAGCAAAACCACGGTGTCCCCACATGTCAGGGCGATGAGTGATTGTTTTGTTGTCAACTTCGATGATTGTGTCGTGCGTTGGGATAAGATTCCGCCATGAGCCGTCATGATATTTTTGATCCAACCAAAGAGCGGGAATAAGTGTTTCAGATTCTTGTCCCATATCTTTATATGTTGCCCAATCAAAAGATCCAGCTACTTTTTTTACAAGAAAAACAACAGAATTGGATTGATTGTTTTGTGCATCTGATCGGATAGAAAGATTGATTGTTTGATTTGTTTCTGCAATAAAAGCTTCTACGTGCTCAGAGGTTTTGTTTTTTACAACAGCTGTATACAAACTATCGTTGTCGTAAGTCATATGACAAACGCCATCAATTTCGGCAGATACTTCGTTAAAGCGCTTGATAATCTGTTCAACATTTTGATGTGACAGCGCTGCATTGATGTGATCAAAAATCCAATTCAGTGAAAGTTTCATGACGACTCATTTACGGTTTTAAGGGTTTTAAACGATTATTCTTCTGGCTTGTAAACAATAAATGAAAGTAATACGCAGCCAACAAGTGGAAGCACGCTATTCATTCGAACACTCCAGCTTGTACCAAGAGATAAGAATGAGTAAGTAGCTAATCCAACGCTTGAAATAAACCCAAAGAAGGCAATTAATTTGTCTGAGAGGCTTGGCGCTACTTGTTTATTAAGAACAGCGATTAATGATGTAATGAGTAAAACGAAAACAAGTAAGACCGTTAAATTGGTCAAATTTGCAAGAACAAGAATGTTTGGAACAAGTGTGCCAAGAGCATAAATTGTGATGAACTGTAAAATTCCAGCAAACAGTGGTCGATCGTTTTGATTGGTTATTGTTAAAATTTCGCCACCACGAATTAATTTATCTTTTGCAAGACCGTATAAGGTTGTGATGTTACCAAATGTCATGCCATTTGCGGATGAAAAGTAAGATAATTTAATTGCAAATCCAAGAAGCATAGCAACCCACAGTTTGATCGTGATTGATGAAAGTGGAAGGAATGATGCAAATCCAGTTGCTCCAAGAGTTGCCAGATTTTGACTTCCCATGAGTTTTAACAATCCAAAGTGGAACAAAACGTATAAAACTGTTGTTGATAAAAATGTTCCAACAACAGCACGCGGGCCGTTTACTTCTTTGTTTGAAAGATATTGATTTAGTGCGAGAGAATATTCAAAACCAAGGAATCCAAAGATTGCAGTTGTGAGCGCGCTTGGAAGATTTCCTAGTTTGCTTAAATCAAATACAAAATCAGAGCCGCTTGCGAATGGAATTGCGCCAATAACAATAAAAAGTGGCGCGAATTTGAGCAAAATTGCAGGTGTTTCAAAACTATTCATTACGCGAATGCTGACAAGGTTTAATGTTGCGATTAAAGCCATCGCAATTCCGTAAAATGCAAAAATATTTTGAATCAAAAAGGTTTCTGGAAATGCGGTCAAGAGAAGTGCGCGCAGAAAGCTAATGACTGCAGTAGCGGCAAATGTGTAACCAAGGTAGTACATAGAACCACTCAAAAAACCGACTGAACGACCGAGGGCTTTTTGTGCGTATGCGTAAATTCCGCCATCGTTTTCAACAAGTTGCGTAAGTCTCATGATACTTAAAACAATTGGAAGAATGACAAGGGAGACACCCCAAGCGAAAATTCCCATGTCGCCGGCTGCAGTGGTGATGATTTGAGGGGCTGCTAAAATAGCTGCGCCAACCATGATGTTCATGCCTTTTAAGATAGCATTTACCAGTGAGATTTGATTTTTTTGTTCCATTTTTTGCCTGACTAATTAACTTCAGAAAAATGCCGAACCAATTTTAACACACATATTTTTTTATAACTAGGGGAGTTGAAAATATCGTGGGGTTTGCTGCTTGAGCGAGCGCATATTTGCTTTTAGATATTCGTATGGTAAACTTCGTCCGTATTTTTGTAGCGGCTGAAAGTAAGGAGCTGTTTTATGGAATCATCAGGTAAATCGTTGTTGTTGATTGTTGTTTTGCTTGGTGCGGCTGGCGCATTTGTTGGTCGAAAACAGCTTGCAGTGTTCTTTGAAATGGGCAAATCGTCTGCTCAGTCAGCACTTATGGATAGTGAAAATGTGTCGCTGGTTCAGGGTGGCGAGATTCTTGTTGAGGCTTTTGGTAAGCCGTATGTTTCGGAAGAAGCGTTTAATAAAAAGTTAAAACAATTGTTAAAGTCATCTCAGTATACTAAAGAGATGGATCCAGAAACATTCCCTGTTGATGCCAAGGCTAAGTTTTTAAAGGATTGGGTCAATTTCCTTCTTATTAAGGATGTTTGGGGAAAAGAAAAAAATCTTGAGCAAGATGAAGCATTTAAGGCTCGTTGCGTAGAAAGTTTTGAAGCGATTAGAGATTCATTGATTATCGACACATTTGTTCAGTCACTTAAAGAAACAATTGTTGTTTCTGATGATGATGTTGCAGTCGAATATAGCTCAAATAAAGATAATTACATTAAGAGCCGTGGTGGTTCTCGTTTTGCTGTTGCGGAGTTTGCGATTAAAGCTCAGGCTCAAAAATTGCAAAGTCAGCTTTCAGGCGTTGCGGAAACTAAAGATTTTGCGGCATTGGCTGAAAATCTTGATGGCATTCCTGTTGAGATTGGGTATATCGATGGAAAAGGCTCTTCGCTTAATGCTGTGATTGGAAAGTATCCAACAGAGGTTCGTCGCTTGTTCTATGCAAAAACAGTAGATCCTGTTTCGTTGGTTTCTGAGGGCGATAGACATTATGTTGTTTTTGCAACAGAAAAAAAATCAGCAACCTATTATGAGCTTGATGAGATTGCCCCAAGAATTAAGGCTATGTTGGAAGAAAATTTACATAAAAATGCGTTAGAAAAAGCACTTGATGAAATGATGAAAAAAGCAAACGTTACTCTTCATGAAGATGTTTTTGAAAAAAAATCAAAGTCGCCAAAGCCTCGTATTATAAATAAGAAAGAATTGCAGCAACTTAATGATGAGTTGGATGGTGAGTTTGAAGAGGAAAACCCTGAAGGGCATGTTCATTAAAGAGAATTGCAGGATATGAAAAAAAACCTTTTATTTATTCTTTCAGTTTTTTTTGTTTCGTCGGTATCGGCTCGAGATCTTGTTGACTGTGTTGTTGCACGGGTTAATGATGTGGTGATTTGCAAATCTGATTTGAATGAGCCGCAGTTGATTCTTGGCGGAAGAACAAGGGATCTGGAAAGATGCATCATGGATGAGATTTTGTTGCAAAAAGCTCAGCAGAATGGCGTTGTTCCATCTCAAGAGGATGTTGAAAAAAAGGCTATCGCGTATCGTAATGGTCATGGATTTGGCTATAAAAGCGGCGAAGAATACGAGCGTTTTCTTGGTAGAGCCGGGTTGTCTTCAAAAAAAGTTGTAAATCAGATTAAAAATTCTGGTGCAGCCGCTCGAATGGAGATGCTTTTGATGCCAAAGGGAGCGGTTGTTTCTCGTGATGAAATTGTAGCTTTTTGTGAAAAAAACCCTGAACAAAAAGAGGCTTTATACTTAGTTTCTTTTTCGACAGGCTCTAAGGACTTGGTCGATGAAAATGGTCACTTGACCAAAAAGGCAGCGACTCAATGGTCGCGCTTTGACGGGTGGCTGAGCGAGTCAGAGCTTTCAAAAAGCATGAAGTTTATAACAAAAATGGAGCCAGGCCAGGTTTCAGAGCCTGTTATTCGGGGCGATAGTTTTTTTATATATCGACTTGAAGAAAAGCAAGATGCGCGACTGTTTACGATTGAAGAGCGGTATGCAGGGATTGAGCAACGGCTTTTGGAAGAGGCCAAAAAAGATAAGTTTATTGATATAAAAAAGCGATTAAGGCAAGAGGCCTGCGTTGTTTATATGTCTTAACGGGACAATCCGTTTAAGGGTGGCTTTACAAAAAAACCCTTTTCTTGGATACTTTTAACAATTAGGCAGGTCTTTAAAAAAGTAGAATTAAAGGTTAATTATGAAAAAAAGCGGAATTCATCCAGAAGTACACACAGTTGAAGCGCATTGTGTTTGTGGAAGCAAGTTCACCACAACATCAACACAAAAGAACATTTTGGTCGAAATTTGTTCCAAGTGCCACCCATTTTTTACCGGACAGCAAAAGTTTGTCGATAGCGCTGGTCGTATCGAAAGATTTGCTGCTCGTTATGCAAATGTTGGCAAAAAATAACATTTTTGAGAGTCGTTGATGATAGATTGGGGTTCTGTTAGAGCGGAATACAACAAAATTCTTGAAAAATTAAACGATGGAGCTTCTCTTCCCGCAAAAGACAGAGTCGATTTGCAGAAAAGAAGCTCTTTGCTTAATGGCCTTTTGGAAACTAATGATGAACTTGAGCAGGTTTCGCGTGAAGAAGCCTATTGTGTTCAGCTTATTTCGCAGGGTGATGAGCTTTCTGATTTATACAAAGAAGAATTGATTTCTTTAAAGGCTAAGCAGGTCGCATTGGAAAAAAAGCTAGAAGATAAGCTTTATCCGGCCGATGAGCACGATGATAATTCTGTTTTCTTGGAAATTCGTGCAGGAACGGGAGGCTTGGAGGCAGGTCTTTTTGTGGCAGATTTATTCCGAATGTATACTGCTTATGCTAATTCATTGGGCTGGGAAGTTTCTGTAGTTGATATTAGCTCGTCTGATATTGGAGGCTGCAAAGAGCTTATCGCCTATATTAAAGGCAAGGGCGTGTACCGATCTTTAAAGTTTGAGTCTGGAGTGCACCGTGTTCAACGAGTTCCAGCAACCGAAGGGGCTGGTCGAATTCATACATCAACAGTTACTGTTGCGGTTTTGCCAGAGGTTGATGAAGTTGAAATTTCTATAAATCAAAGCGATTTGCGTATCGACTATTACCGTTCTAGTGGTGCGGGCGGTCAGCACGTTAATACCACAGATTCAGCGGTTCGCATAACTCATATCCCAACGGGAGTTGTTGTAACATGTCAGGATGAGCGATCTCAAATTAAAAACAAAGCAAAAGCGATGAAAGTGCTTCAGGCGCGAATTTATGAAGCCGAGAAGCAGAAGCTTGAGGCTGAGCGATCCAGTAATCGTAAGTCACAAATCGGAACAGGTGAGCGTTCCGAGAAAATTAGAACATATAATTATCCTCAAAACCGAATTACAGATCATCGTGTCGATGTGACACTTAAAAAACTTGATTTGGTCATGAATGGTGATATGCAGGATCTGATTGATCCTCTTATCGAAAATGAACGCATTGAGCGACGTAACAACGCCCGGATTGTCTAGTTTTTTACAAGAAAAATATGAACAAGTTATTTTTAATCGCCGTATTGTTTTTGAGCGGGGTTTTGGGATTTTATTTTATGTCATTAAAACTTGAATGTGATCAAAAGGAATTAAAAAACGCCTTGGATTTAAATTTGACAGGGCCCTATAAGGTAGGCACGATAGTTCATCAGGTGATTGATAAAGATAGGCACGATCCCTTTTTTGCAAGCGAACCACGAGAATTGAAGGTTCGTTTTTGGTATCCCGCAATACATGATGAAGCGTATCCTCTTGAATCATATTATGATGAGGCTATAGCTGCCGTGCAAACGTTTAATCATTTTATGGGAGTGGAGCGTGAATCAGTTTCTGATCTTCGATCTATTAAAATTCCAGTACAAAAAAAAGCTCAACCTGTGCGGCAAAAATTTCCAGTAATTTTTTTACTTCATGGGTATCTTGCAAGTGCGCCTGAAATGTATAGTTTGTTTGCTCATGAATTAGTAAGTCATGGATATATTGTTGTTGGAATATCGCATACTCATTTTGCCAATAAGGTAGTTATTTCTGGCAATCGAACGGTAACGTTTAATAAAGATAAGCAAAGTTCTTTTCTTTCTGATTACTATAAATACGAAGATCAGGAATTATGGATTTCGGATGTAGATTCGGTAGTTAGTGAAATAGAAAAGATGCAAGACGATTCAGAGTCTTTTTTGCATGGGCTTTTTGATATGGATCGAGTTGGTGTGATGGGGCACTCTTTTGGTGGAGTTGTTGCATTAATGTTAGCGGCTAAAAAAAACCTATTTAGGGCATGTGTAAGTCTTGATGGTGTTGCACTGGGTGATGTTATCCCTTCAAAATCAAGCAAAATTTATTTTGCGCAAACATCTGTTGAGACATTTTATCTTCCTTCGAGCGATGAAGAGCTTTCTGCTCAACTTAATTGCCCTCTTGCTTTTATTGCTGATGCTCGTCGTGAGGCTTTGATCGCAATTCGCACGCTAAATAGTGAGGTCATTAGCGGGCTAGGGCATAATGGATTTACAGATCTTTTATTGTTGAAAGACTCGCCTATCTATTTTAAAAATCAAGCTACTGCGGCTATGATTGGGGCGGTAAATGGTAAGATTGCATTGCAGGCTATTAATCAAGGCATTACCGATTTCTTTAAAGCAAATCTTAAATAGCACATCTTTTTTATTTAGATCGTCCTTAAATGTTTTATGGAGGTTTTTAAACTTTTAACAACGCCCGGATTGTCTAACCGTTAAAACCGCAGCTTTTTATTTTTATTGAGTGATTATTTTCTTTAGTGAAATAATTTTAAAAGTATAAAGAGTTCTGTTGTTGATCGGTTTTGTTGTGAAAAAATATTTAAAAATCTTTTTTTTGTGTACTATTTTTGCCGTTCATTCACTGTTTTCGTTGTCAGAGGGTGAGCTTAAATATCAATTTCAACAATTATTTACAAAATCTGTTGATGCTTCGATTTATGATTCTACGAGTTCTTTAAAAAGGTCCTTTGATTTGTTTTTAAAATCGTTGTTACGGATGAGCGATCGCCCTTCCTTGCAAATAAATTTTGTAAATTTATTTTTTTATAAAGCTGTTCTTCTTGACATGGTTTCTATTGATGATATCTCTTTGATAGCCGATTTGTATGCAGGCACAAGGGCTCGGTTGGATGAGCTTCTTGATCGCGCAAAAGCGCAAATTTGGGTAAATTCTATTGATCCAGAAAAAGGAATTGAGAGAATTGAAGGCCTTATGATAGCTCTTTTAGCTGTTTTTGACTCAGCAACGTCTTCGGATTGTTTTTTTTGTTCTAATCAAGAAGGCGATTAGAAAGAAATTCATGAAGAATCAGCTCATGTTGATAGCAAGCCATTAGCGGAGTTGAGTGTTGCTATTCCAGAAGATTCATTGTCTGATTTTGTTAAAAAGGTTGGGCGATCTTCTTCTGGTGCGAGCTCTGCCACAGCAACACCTTCTAGTGTTGACTCAAGAAAATCGTCAAGAAAATGCTCCGCATGTGATTATTATGGAAATTCTCCGATTGCCGTCGATGCACGTAAAAGAAGAGGCGTGTTTATTGTAACGGCACGTCAATTGATTAAAAAGTAACTAAAAATGTAGGCCCATTTTTGATGGGCCTTTTTTATTCTCGTCGTGGGGAAGTGATACCAGGGTGAGGGATAATTTTTGAGTTGGTGTGTGAAATTTAAGCTCAGGAAATTCTGAATTGTTTATTTTGTGTGAAAGTCGTGCGGTATCTTTTGCTAATTCAGGATTTTCCATCAATAATTTTTCGATAGCAGATACAATCCAGTGTACTTCTGATTCTGAGCCTTTAGTAAATGTAACGCCATGTTTAATTTTATGATCAAACGTGTGGTGATACTGATTGATTGCGCTATTTTCTTTAAGTTGTTCATTTAGTGCGTTGATAAAAAGGCTAACAGCGTTTTCAAGTGAAATTTTTCCAGAAATTTCACTAATTAGGCAAAATTCACTGACTTGATTGATAAAAAGAGCAACTGTTTTTTGTTGAGCATCCAGCGCAGTCGCATGCCAGGTGTCCAAGAGTGGTGTTGCGTGTTCTTAAACCCGATTAATTGGGTGTGAAATATGTTTTTGTAATTGTTCTGCACAATCAATAAGAATACTTATTAGGCGGTTTTCTTTTTTGGTATTGTTGTTTGTTGTAGCGAATTATTCTTCAGGAAAAATCGATACAAGGTCGTAAACACTCCTAAGGCCAAGAATACTCTCGAATTTGTTTTTGCAAAAAGCGGTTTTTATTCAAAAATGTTAATAAAAATTAGAACTTAGGAGTCCAATCTACAGGGTCAACATAAAATTTTTTAATCCAGACCTCATCAGGGAGTTCTTCTCGAAATGTTATTTTACCTTGTTTCAACGTTATAATTGATGGCTTATTGCAGGAGCTAAATTTATTTCTATATCCATTTTTTAGGTAAATTGACATAGAAAGCGCATAAGGCCATGAGAATTTTAGCTTATCCATCGAGCATTGTTTTTCAATAATTGGAATATTTACAAAAACATGATGATATGTTTTACAGCGAGCGATTTTTCCTGAGTAGTGAGGTAGTTTTGATAGCGAGAATTTAAATAAATTATTTTTTTTAAATGTGTATCTTTTTATGCAAGGGCCAAATAGGGGCATGCGAGCATCTTTGTCGGGAGGCATAAACCATGGATTGCCAATAAGCCAATCTGTAAGTTCTTCTTCGGAAAATAAAGAAGTACATTTGTTTGGATGTTTACCGTGTAGCGTTTCTTCAAACTTGTTAATTTGTACGGCATGAGCATAGTCTCTTCTTGCTTTAAAATATCCCGCAAAAAAAATTGATTCCAATGATGCGCAGCTTAAAAACATTATTACGCTTAAAAATAAATGAGACAGATTGTTGCCCATGAGCTCTTCCTAAAATATTTCATGAATAAAAATATTTTGAGTAATTGTGGACTTTTAAGTCCACAATTACTGTTTCAGGCTTAAAAAAGATACATATTAATCTGCTGGTTATTCTGGGAAAATAGCGACCAGGTCGTATACGCTGCGGAGGCCTGTGACTGTTTCAAATTTATTTTTTCCGGCTACGGTCTTGTGTGAAGTTATTAAATTTTTGATACCAAACTTATGCGCTTCGAGTAATTGTTTTTCGCTTGATGAAATTGGTTTTATGTGACCTGTTAGACTCATTTCTCCAAGGGCCATCGTGTGTGGAGGAAGAGCTTTTTGAAGGTAGGATGACAATAATGCCAGGGCTATTCCCAAATCGCTGCCCGTCTCTTTAACCGTAAAGCCGCCAGTGACTTTAAAGAAGATATCTTGTGAGCTGAGTTTAATGCGGAGATACTTTTCTAAAATCGCTGCAACGAGCACAACTCGTTTATGATCAAGGCCGCTGATAACTCGTTGTGGTGTGCCAAATTTGGATTCAATACACAGTGCTTGAACTTCAACAAGCACAGGCCGAGTGCCTTCCATTGAGCAGATGAGTGATGCTCCAGGGCTGATTGATGCATTTTGAATAACAAGAGCGTTGATATCAGACACTTGCGACATGCCGTCGGCATTCATTTGGAAAAAGCCAATCTCGTTGATGGTGCCAAATCGATTTTTTACGGCTCTCAAAATACGCGTTTCAAATCTGTCATCACCCTGCAAGTAAAATACCGCATCCACCATGTGCTCAAGTACTTTTGGTCCAGCCATGGTACCATCTTTTGTTATGTGACCGGTAATGATGATTGCGATATTGTTTTCTTTTGCAAGGCGCATGAGTTCAAACGCAGCGGTTTTGAGTTGCCCAACGGTACCGGGAAATGAATATTCATCACTTTCGACAATACAGCTTTGGATTGAATCGATGATCATGATGTGGGGTTTTTGTTCTTTTGCGATAGCAATAATTGTTTCTAGATGGGTTTGGTCAGAAAATTGCATCGCTGTGTGAGCGATTCCAATTCTTGTTGCGCGGTTTTTAACTTGTTGCAATGATTCTTCTGAGGAAAAATAAAAAACTGTTTTGTCGTTGGTCGATAGTGCGTGTCCGAGTTGAAGGAGTAATGTTGATTTGCCAACACCTGGATCGCCGGTAAGAATAATAAATGCTCCTGGAAGAATGCCGCCTCCCGAGACTCTATCCCACTCGTCAATTCCACTTATAAATCGAGGAAACTGTTCGGTTGAAATTTCATTAAGCGAATGCATGACCGTTGATGACACTTTGTTTAAAGGAGCGGATTTTTTTGGGTTTTTTGCTTCTTTAAATTCGGTGTAGGTATTCCATTCGTTGCATTGGGTGCAGCATCCGATCCAGCGAGCTGATTCTTGGCCACAGTTTGTGCAAAAAAAAATAGTTTTTTGCTTAGCCATTGTTATAGTTGCGTGCGAACGAGAGGTTTATACATCGCCTTGTAGGGATTGTCTTTTAGGACAAAGCAGCTTCTGCAGCGTGCTTCATAAAATTCAGATGCTCCAACAAGAATAATTGGATCATAAAAAGACGCTGGAGCTCCGTTGATGAGTCGTTGGCTGAAGTGTGCATTTTCTCCACAGGAGATGCAGATTGCATTCAGCTTATACACTTCATCTGCAAGTGCGAGAAGAGAGGCGACGGTCGGAAATGGTTCGCCGCGAAAATCAAGGTCAAGTCCAGCAACAACAATTCGTTTTCCCTGATGTACAAGCGATCTAAGCGCATGAAGAATTTCGGTTGAAAAAAATTGTATTTCATCGATTCCGATGACATCTGCGTCTTCAGCCATGCGTGTAATTAAATTTACCATAGCAGGAGAGTTTTCAAGCGGATGCGCTTCGCGCAGGTTGCCGTTATGGCTTGTGATAATAGTTGTTCCACTACGAGTATCGATATGATTTTTTATGGTAAGAACACGTTTTTTTGCGATTTCTGCTCTGCGCAAGCGGCGCAAGAGTTCTTCTGTTTTCCCGGAAAACATTGATCCACAAATAACTTCTAATCTTCCTTGGTTGTGATATTGCATTGTTTTCTCCTCAAAATATGCCTAGAGCGCTCGTGAAAGTTCAGCAACTTCTCTGGTGATTAATGTTTGACGTAATTTATTACAGTGTAGTTTTAATTTTTCAAGAGCTGAAGATGCATTTTTTGTTGCCGCATCCATAGAGACAAATCGTGCACTTTGTTCTGCCATGAGTGCTTCATGCAAAAGATTGACTAGCAGGGCGATCCCGAATTGTTCGGTTATTTGCTGGAACATAAGTTTTTCTGATTGCTCAAGGTGAAATAACTCACTGTAATGTGAGATGCTGCTAGAAGATTCGGCTTTTTGATTAAAAGAATAAATGTGTCGAACGGTTTGTTCTCGTGCATCAACTTCGCTGAGTTGGCTGAAGGGGTAAAGAATTGTTTCTGTCGGCTTATAAGAAAAAAAATTGATGAATCGATTACTAAAAAGACGAACAGTTTTATAATTTTTTTCATAAATAAAAAGCATTATTTCTCTTGCGGTATCATATACATTGTTGGCGTTTAAAACCTCTATGTGTTTGACGCATGTAGCCGTTGTGTAGCTTGTTTTGCAAATTAAATGTGTTTTTTGTCCAATTTTAATCAAGTCTGGTGTTGATGAGCTGTTTTTTGTGCGAGAGTTTAAAAATTTTCTTAATGACTCGTGATATCCGCCACAGAGGCCTTTTGTTGATGAGAGGATAATAACAAGTTCATCTTGAGGCGGGGGTGAGTCATTGGTGCGAACTTGCTCAAAAGTGCTTTTGTGCTGTTGAAGTGCCTTGAAGTTTGATTTTAACTCAGAAATCCAGAGTGACGACTCACGTCGTTTTTTTTCGCTTCTATTGTACAAAGACATTGCAACCAATCGCATAGCGTAGGTGATTTTTTGAGTTTTAGTGATTGATGCAATTCTGTGTTTAATTTGATTTATGTTAAACATGATATCATTTTAATTGGGTTATTTTTTATCGCCTCATCGTAAATCAAACGAAGCGACCGAGGCAATTTTACGGTAAGGAAAAAATCCAGTGGTGGTGGTTGTCGATGCGTATAATGTTATAAGGCTTTTTGGGAAAAAGACAGCCGGTACTCAGGTGGACGACTCAGAAAGAAGTTTATTTTGCGCAAAAATGCGAAAATATGCTGAAAAAAGAAAAAAAACTATCAAAAAATTAGTATTAGTTTTTGATGGCGGGAGTCTTGCGTATCCAGAAAAAAGATTTGTTGGTGATGTTGTTGAGGTATATGTTGGGTATCGACAAATAGCTGATGATTGGATTTTTAATTATGTTGTTGATAGTCGTCATCCGTGTTGCGTTGTTGTTTCTGATGATCGTGGTTTAGCAAAAAAGGTTTTTAATTTCGTTGATGCTGTTGTGGGGGCGAGTGATTTTAGGGAATTGGTGTTTTCTGCGATGAGGGAGATTAATACTCACAAATCGGTTGCATTGCCAAAAAAAACTGTTCTTACAGAATATGACCACATGGATGGTCGAAGCGATGAAACAAAGGATTTATTAAGAATCTTGATGGAGCAGTCGACAAGAAATGTTGTTAGTAAAAAAGAAGACGATGCCGCTTTTTATGACGATGAAAAAATAGGTGAATTGGGAAAATCAAGTTCTAAAAACGATATGCGACTTATGCGTATTTTGAAAAAGATGTAGGTGTAAAAGTGCAAAAAGAGCAAATACAAGATTCGAGCGTGTATGAGGTGGAGTCAACCGCCGTAATTGTTAAAGAAAAGATTTTGCCATTGTGGGAAAAGGGTACAATATTTGCGTTGCGCGGCGAAATTGGAGCCGGAAAAACAACACTTTCAAAGGAATTGTTACGACAATTGGGTGTTTTTGATGTGGTTATTAGTCCAACTTATTCATATTTTTGTCGATATGAAACTACTTCAGGTCATTCAGTGTATCATTTTGACTTGTATCGAGTTGAATCTGTCGAAATGTTTTTTGAACTTGGGTTTGATGAAATTTTGTTTGATATCGCTCATTCTATGGTGGTTGAGTGGCCCGAAGTGATTTCTGATTTGTTGCAAGATGATATTTTGCGCTCACGGGTTGTGTGGATAGATATTTTATACGATGCGAAAAATCCTCAAAAGCGAGACTTAGTTGTCTCTCGATTTGTATAAATATTAAAAAAAGTGTCTAAAAAAACAAAAGTTGTTTCAAAAGCCCTTGCAATACTCATCAGAATAATTATTCTATCCAATAGTGACTTTGACATATGTGGCCACATGTGTCTTTAAAGTTAATTGTTTTTTGATATACGTTATTTTCCTCGGGCGTTATACAGCTAGATCTTGAGGGGGAGATTCCCGAGCGGCCAAAGGGGACGGACTGTAAATCCGTTGGCTCAGCCTTCACAGGTTCGAATCCTGTTCTCCCCACCATAGCAAGAGTGTATTGCGGGAGTAGCTCAATTGGCAGAGCGACAGCCTTCCAAGCTGTAGGTTGCGAGTTCGACCCTCGTCTCCCGCACCAAAAATGTTAGCTGGCATAGCTCAGTCGGTAGAGCAGCTGATTTGTAATCAGCAGGTCGCTGGTTCGAATCCAGTTGCCAGCTCCAGTGTTTTGGTGCCCGCGTAGCTCAGGTGGTAGAGCACTCCCATGGTAAGGGAGAGGTCGTTGGTTCGAGTCCAATCGCGGGCTCCAGTTAATAACGCGTCAGGGAAGTGGGTTTTTGGGAAAAGGATAAGGCGATGGCAAAAGATAGAATAATCGTTCATTTGGAATGTACGGAGTCGGGAATGCGAAATTATAGCATTCGTGTTCCAAAAAATAGAAAATTTGGTAAAATTGCTCTTAAGAAGTATTGTCCTAAGCTTCGAAGGCATACTCTTCATAAAGAAACTAAATAGTTGTTAGTTCAAGAGGCCAGTAGCTCCAATGGTAGAGCGGCGGACTCCAAATCCGCGTGTTGGGGGTTCGAATCCCTCCTGGCCTGCCAGTCTTAGCGTATATCCTGAGGTTTTTATGCGTGAGTTTTTTAAATTTTTCAACGAGGTTAAGAGTGAGTTGCAGCGTGTTACGTGGCCAAGCTCTGAAGAGTTTTTTCAGATGTTGGTTGCTGTAGGGGTTGTTGTGTTCTTTTTCTCCGTTGTTTTGGCTGGCATGGACTTTGGATTTAGTTTTCTGTTGAAGAAATTGATGTCTTAAGTTGAGAGCTGTTAAGGGAGCGAAATGAGTAAGCGTTGGTATGTTCTACAGGTTTACACGGGGTATGAAGACGTTGTAAGGGCGGATCTTTCCAAGCGTGTGGTCGAAGAGGAATTGCAAGATCTTTTTGGTGAGATTGTTGTTCCGTCTGGCGAGGTGGTAGATCGATTTGTTGCAGATGAGCCGCGCCAGGAAAAAATTTTTCCTGGATATTTGTTGGTTCAGATGGAAATGAACGGTGCTTCTCAGCGACTTGTGATGCAAACTCCTCGGGTTTCTCGCTTTCTTGGCGGTAGAGATCCAATGCCGTTGACTGGTGCTGAAGTTGAGCGAATCTTTACGCAGATGAGCGGAAAGTTGTCGTTGTCTTCAGAGAAAGAGTCTATCGTTATTGGTTCAGAGGTTCATATTACCGGTGGACCCTTTGTTGGTTTTGTTGGTATTGTTGAAGGTATTGACGAAGAGCAAGAGAATGTTACTGTAGTTGTAAGTATCTTCGGTCGTATGACGCCGGTTGTGCTTAATTTTCGTCAAATCAAATATTAGCGTGGGTTAAATGTCTAAAAAAATAAAAGCATATGTGAAGATGCAGTTGCCTGCTGGTGCTGCTACTCCAGCGCCTCCTGTTGGTAGTAGTCTTGGGCCCCACGGGCTTAATACTATGGATTTTTGTAAAAGGTTTAATGCTGAAACGGCTACCAGAAAAGGTGAGACTGTTCCAGTTGTTGTGACTGTTTATACAGATAAAACGTTTGATTTTATCACAAAAACAGCTCCAACTTCCGAGCTTCTTAAGAAGTATGCAAAAATTGCAAAAGGCGCAAAGAAAACAGGTTCAGAAACTGTTGGAACTATTTCGATCTCTGCAATCGATGAAATTGTAAAAATTAAGATGAAAGATCTTAATGCTTGGACAGTTGAATCTGGTCGCAAAATGATTATGGGTAGTGCGCGCAGTCTTGGACTTAGTGTTGTTGATTAGTTGTTGGTTATTTTAAATATAGAGTGTATTGGTGATGCGGAAGATTGATACAAGTTCTCAGGTCTCTTTGGGGCACGGCCTTAAAGAAGCGCTTGAGCAAGTCGTTAAGACCGCCCGAGCAAAATTCGACGAATCTGTCGATGTTGACGTCGTTCTTGGGATAGATCCAACTAAGGGTGAACAGACCGTAAGAAATTCGGTGTTGTTGCCTCATGGAACTGGAAGAAAAGTGAGAGTTATCGCTTTTGTTAAGGGTGAAAATGAGAGCAAGGCGCTGGCTGCAGGGGCTGATTTTGCTGGTGGTGAAGATCTGGTGGCAAAAATCGAAGGTGGATGGCTTGATTTTGACGCGGCCGTTGCTACCCCCGATATGATGGGTCTTGTTGGTAAGGTTGCTCGTGTTCTTGGGCCTCGTGGCTTATTGCCTAATAATAGAGTTGGAACTGTCGCGTTTGACATTCTTCCTGTTATTAAAGAGCTAAAACATGGTCGTGTTACTTTTAGAAATGATAAGGGTGGCGTGGTTCATGCACCGTGTGGAAAGGTTTCTTTTGGTGTTGATAAGTTGGCTGAAAATTTGATTGCTTTTTTGAAAGCTCTTCAAGCAAGTAAACCAGCTACCTCAAAGGGAAAGTTTCTCAAAAAAGCATTTGTTTCATCAACGATGGGCAAGGGTTTTCAGCTTAGTCTAGAAAATCTTGGAATTCAGGGATAAGGGTTAGATTATGAATCGTAATCAAAAAGGGGTGACCATTGAGTCTTTGCGTGAAAGCGTAAAGCAGTCAGAGGGCGCTATTCTTGTTAATTATCAAGGTATGACAGTTGAAAAACTTCAAAAATTAAGAACCCAGTTGCGTCAAGAGGGTGCGGTAATGAAAGTTGCCAAGGCTCGTTTGATGGTCCGGGCTATTGATGGTCTTGCTGATAGTGAAGGATTTAAGTCTTTCTTGAAAAATCAAGTTGGTCTTGTCTTTGCGAAAAGCAACACCCCGGGAGTTGCAAAAAAATTAGTTGATTTTGCAAAAGATGAACAGGGCTTTGCGGTTGTTTCAGGCTTGTTTGAGCACAAAGTTTGGGATAAGGCTGGGGTTGAGGCGCTTGCCGCTATTCCGTCGCGGGAAGTATTGCTTACTCAGTTGGCAAATGTCTTGCAAGCTCCTATTGCTGGACTTGCTAGAGTTCTTGATAAGACAGCTCAAAAGCTTGCTGAATCAAAGTAGTGTTTATAGTTAAATTTATACGTTTTATTTAAAAAATTATTTGTTTTGGAGAAGGTCACATGACACCTAACGCAATCCTTGAAGGTATTAAAGGTTTAAAAGTTACAGAATTGGCAGAATTGGTTAAGGCAATTGAAACAGAATTTGGTGTTTCTGCTGCTGCTGCTGTTATAAGCGCAGGACCTGCTGCTGCAGCTGCTCCTGTTGCTGCAGAGAAAACTGAATTTAAGGTTGTTCTTAAATCTGGTGGTTCAGAAAAATTAAAAGTAGTTAAGGCTCTTCGTGCTGTTTGTCCTGATTTGGGCTTGAAAGAAGCGAGCGAAGCGTATTCAAACACTCCGTTTGTTGTTCGTGAAGCTGCTTCAAAAGATGATGCTGAGAAAATGAAAAAAGCTCTTGAAGAGGCTGGTGCTCAGGTTGAGCTTTCATAAAAAGCGGGTTCTTTTGAATCTAGTGATTTAGTTTAATTCGGGGTTAGTTTGCTTTTCATATGTAGAAATGCTGCTAACCTCGAATTATTGTGTGGTTGATTATCAGCTTTATAAAAATTTAACTTAACGAATGGGAGCGGGTGGATGTCTGAAGTGCAAAGCGGTGTGACT
Source organism: Candidatus Dependentiae bacterium (assembly GCA_016871815.1). Lineage (NCBI taxonomy): Bacteria > Candidatus Babelota bacterium. The sequence goes on along the minus strand of VHBT01000002.1, from coordinate 60,228 downwards.
TTTTTGAGAAAGATGTTCGGAAAGACGAAAGATGTCGTCGCGCTGCCGAATCTCATTGAGGTTCAATCCAAGTCGTTTAATGATTTTGTGCAAATAGATTACTTGCCGTCTGAACGCCTCAACATTGGTCTTGAAAAGGTGCTCCGTGACATCTTTCCTGTTGAGTATAATTCTCGGATTGCCTTAGAGTATGTAAGCTATGAGCTTGGCGATTGGTCCTGTATTTGTGGTAATTTGACGGGAATCGCGGCTCGATATCAGTGGAAGCATCATGGTTCAAAAAAGACCGGATGTTCTCGTTTGACCGATCAGCAATTGGCGTCAGGTCATTCATATGTGCGATGTACAAAATGTCACGCGCGAGTAACATTGAAGCCTCAGGCTTCGCCGGAAGAATGCCGATATGGTGGCAAAACGTATTCCGTTCCATTGCGTGTAAAAATGCAATTAACTACCTGGGACATTGATCCGGTTACAAATGAAGGCTTGATGCGCGACATTAAAGAACAAGAAGTGTTCTTTTGTGATTTGCCTATCATGTTGGATTTGTATGAAGATAATGATGGTAGAATTAAGGCCGGAAATCAGGGTATTTTCTTAATTAATGGTGTTGATCGAGTTGTGGTCAGCCAGATTCATAGAGCGCCCGGTGTTCTGTTTGCTGTAAATAAAAAAACAAAAGATTTTAGGGGAAATGCATCCCTTCTTGCGCGGATTATTCCTGCGCGAGGTGCGTGGTTAGATTTTGAGTTTGATCAAAATGATTTCTTGCATGTTCGTATTGATAAAAAGAAAAAATTATTGGTAACAACATTCTTGCAAGCTCTTGGGCTTAAGCGTGAAGAAATTCTTCCATTGTTCTATTCGTTTGAAAAAATTGAATATGCAGGTGGTGAGTTTATTCGTCCATTGAACAAAGGGCTTATTGGTACTCGTCTTGAGCTTGGTGCATTGTCCAAGGAAGTTGAAAAACAATTTACCGTTGGGCAACGTATTACTGAGCCGGTGTTTCAAAAATTAAAAAAACTTTCAGTTGATTGCCTTAAAATTCGTCGAAGTAGTTTGATTAACCGTATCGTTGCTGAAGATTTCGTTCATCCAAAAACGGGTGAATTGTTGCTTGAGCGTGGCGGTACGATTAAAGAGGGCGTTCTTGATTATATCGAATCATTGAATGCTGAGTGTTCATTGACCGTAATTCAAACCTCAAGTCATGCTCCGCAATTGTCGCTTGCTTTAACGCTTGCGCAAGATCAAGCAATGTCTCATGAAGAGGCGGTAAAAGAAGTTTATTCAAAACTTCGTCCTGGTGATTTGCCATCGATCAAAGTCATGACAGATTATGTTATGGATTTATTCTTTAATGGTCGTCATTACGATTTAACCGTTGTTGGTAGAACAAGAATTAATCGTAAGCTCGGTGTTGGTTTGTCTCTTGATGTTACAACACTTGCTCTTGAGGATATTATTGGCGTTGTGCGGTATTTGATTGGGCTTAAGGAGCGTGGAGAAGGTGAGCTTGATGACGTTGATCATTTAAGTAATCGCTGTGTTCGTTTGGTTCGTGAATTATTGCAGTCTCAATTTTATGTTGGCCTTGCTCGAATTGAAAAAATTATTAGTGAGCGTTTTAGACTTCAAGAAACCTATGCAGCTCAAATGCCATCAGATTTTATTAATGTAAAGCCGTTGTCTGCGGTCTTAAGAGAGTTTTTTGGAACAGGTCAATTGTCTCAGTTCATGGATCAAACAAATCCTCTTGCTGAGATGGCTCATAAGCGTCGATTGTCAGCTCTCGGGCCCGGAGGTATTACCAGGGATCGAGCAACGCTTGATGTTCGTGACGTTCACCCTTCTCACTATGGTAGAATTTGTCCTATTGAAACTCCTGAAGGTCAAAACATTGGTCTTATTTCCTCTCTTTCAACGTATGCTCGTGTAAATGAACTTGGTTTCATTGAGGCGGTGTATCGTCCGGTAGAAGATGGAAAGGTTGCAGATAATGTTGTTTATATTGATGCATACCAGGAAGTTGGAAAAGCAGTTGCTCAGGCTACTGTTTCGCTGGATAAAGCTGGAACAATTACAGATTCTTATGTTCTTGCTCGTCGAGATGGCGCAATGCAGGGAATGCCGGTAGAAGACATTTCGTACCTTGATGCGTCTCCTCGGCAGTTGGTTTCTGTGGCAACGGCCTTGATTCCTTTCTTGGAGCATGATGACGCTAACCGTGCGCTTATGGGATCTAACATGCAACGGCAAGCTGTTCCGCTGGTAAAACCAGAGGTGCCGCTTGTTGGAACAGGTGTCGAGTGGGAAGTTGGCCATGCTGAAGGCGCGGTTATAATTGCTCGAGCAACCGGTATTGTTAAATACGTTTCTGCGGATAAAATTATTATCGCCTTAGAGCAAGATCAAAAATCAGATGAAGAATGGTTTGCGCGTCCAATTGATGTGTATCGATTGAAAAAATTTGGTCGTTCAAGTCATAACACATGGGTTCATTATGTTCCGGCGGTTCAAGTTGGAAAACTTGTTCAGCGCGGTCAGGTAATCGCTCATGGAGCTTCGATTTCTGAGGGTGAGCTTTCCTTGGGGAGTAACGTTCTTGTGGCATATATGCCATGGTACGGATATAATTTTGAAGATGCGATTGTTGTGAGTCGTCGTTGCGTAGCTGATGATGTATTCACTTCGGTATATGTTGAAGAGTTCGTTGTCGAAGCTCGAGATACAAAACTCGGTGCAGAAGAAATTACGCGAGATATTCCAAACGTCGGTGAAAAAGAGCTTGAGTCTCTTGATGAAGACGGTATCGTGAAGATTGGTACGCGAGTTGAACCTGGTGACATTTTGGTTGGTAAAGTAACCTTTAAGGGTGACGTACAAGTTTCTCCAGAAGAGAAATTGTTGCGAGCTCTTTTTGGTGAAAAATCTCGAGAAGTAAAGGATACTTCATCAAGAGTTCCACCTGGTGTTGCGGGAACAGTTGTTGACGTAAAAATCCTTTCACGAAGTGGTATTCGAAAAGACAAACGTTATAAAGATGTTGTTCAAAAAGAAACTCTTGAAATTGAAGAAAATTATGCATGGCAGGTTGGTGTTCTTGAGCGATCTATTAAAGAAAAAATTGTTGCAGAATTGCAGGATGTTTCTTTGAAGGGTTCCGAGTTTGCTAATGCGAGTGGTGTTATCAGTAAGGATAAGGTTGCGGTAGCGAATGTTCACGACTTACTTAAAATCAAAGTTGCGGACAAAAATGTTACAACAAAACTGGCTTACTACCGTGACATTTTAGATAGTCAAGAAAAAGTTCTTGAAGCACTTAAGGCTGAACAGGTTTCTAAATTACGTAAAGGGGATGATCTTCCGTCTGGCGTTATTAAGCTTGTTCGAGTCTATGTTGCGGTAAAGCGACCAGTTTCTGTTGGTGATAAAATGGCGGGACGACACGGTAACAAAGGTGTGGTTTCAGCGATTGTTAACGTTGAAGATATGCCATATTTAGCTGATGGTACGTCTGTTGATATCGTTTTAAATCCACTTGGTGTTCCTGGTCGTATGAACGTGGGGCAAATTCTTGAAACTATGTTGGGTATGGGTTGCCGAAAAGTTGGTGAAAAGCTGGCTGATCAGATTAATGCTATGTCTTTCAAGCAAGTTGAAGCTTTCATGAAAAAATATTACGCGCCAGAACTCATTAAAAATATTCAAGAAAAATATGGTGATGAAGGTGTCATGGATGCTGCACGAAGAACCGCTGCGTTGGGATTAAGAATTTCAACACCAGTGTTTGATGGTGCAAGTTTTGAAGATGATATTAGTCCATTATTAAATGAGCTTGGATTACCGTCTCGTGGGGTATATACCTTGTATGATGGTCAATCGGGTGAAGCATTTGAGCAGCCGGTAACGGTGGGCTATGCCTATATGATGAAATTGAATCACTTGGCTGACGATAAACTGCATGCTCGTTCTGTTGGTCCGTGTTCATTGATTACGCAACAACCGCTTGGTGGTAAAGCGCAATTTGGTGGACAAAGACTTGGGGAGATGGAGGTGTGGGCTCTGTTTGCATACGGTTCGGCGCATATCTTGCAAGAGATGTTGACGATTAAGTCTGATGACGTAAATGGTCGATTAAAAGCGTACGAGGCAATTGTTCGCGGAGATGAATTGCCAGAGCCAGGTATTCCAGAATCATTTAACGTTCTTGTAAAAGAACTACAAAGTCTTGGGTTGCAAGTAGAGTTGTTTAGAACAGGTAGGGAGCAGGCCAGTGAGTAGCAGAATTTTTGATCGTTTTCGCGAATACATTCATACCACTCAATTTAACGCTATTAAGATCGGGATTGCATCTCCCGATCAAATTAGATCGAAATCGTATGGTGAAGTAAAAAAAATTGAAACAATTAACTATCGTACGTTAAAACCAGAAAAAGATGGTCTTTTCTGTGCTCGTATTTTTGGGCCACAAAAAGACTGGGAATGTAATTGCGGTAAATATCGTCGCATGAAGCATCGTGGTGTAACGTGTGAAAAGTGTGGGGTTGAGGTAATTCAGTCTCGCGTTCGTCGTGAGCGGATGGGACACATTAATTTGGTGTCGCCAGTTTGCCACATTTGGTTTTTGAAGGGTATTCCAAGCTATTTAAGCTTAATTCTTGATATGACGGTTCGTGATATTGAGAAGGTTATTTACTTTGATAGCTATTTAGTTTTACAGCAAGGGCAGTCACCGTATCCAGTAAGATCATTGTTATCAAGCCAAGAGTACGAAGAGTATTTGGAAGCTCGTTCTGATGATTTTGATTTTAAAGCTGATATGGGAGCTGAGGCTATTCGTAAAATTCTTGCGCAAAAAGATCTTGCGTTTGAAGTGCGAAAAGTTGAAGAGCAGTATCGTCAAGCAACAGCACTTACGGTTAAGCATCGATTAGCAAAAAGATTTAGAGTTCTTTCTGGTCTTTTGGCTGCTAATATGCGTCCGGAGTGGATGATTTTTGATGTACTTCCTGTTCTTCCTCCAGATTTACGTCCGTTGGTGCCGCTTCCAGGTGGAAGATTTGCATCTTCTGATTTAAATGATTTGTATCGTCGTGTCTTGAACCGAAACATTCGTCTTAGAAGGCTTATTGAACTTGAGGCGCCGAGTGTTATTGTCAAAAACGAAAAACGAATGCTTCAGGAGTCTGTTGATAGTTTGATCGATAACGGCCGAAGAGGACATCCTGTTCGTGGAACGAATCGTAGAGCTCTTAAGTCATTAAGTGAGATGCTTCGCGGTAAGCAGGGGCGATTCCGTCAAAACCTTCTTGGTAAGCGTGTTGACTACTCTGGTCGTTCCGTTATTGTTGTTGATCCAAAGCTTAAGATGTCTGAGTGTGGATTGCCTAAATCTATGGCTCTTGAATTATTCAAGCCATATGTTTATGCAGAATTGCAGCGTCGTGAAATAGCGCCAAACCTTCGTGTTGCAAAGCGCATGGTTGAAAACATGGAAGCGGATGTTTGGGCAGCTCTTGAAGAGGTTGTTAAAGATCGTCCGGTTCTCTTGAACCGTGCACCAACTCTTCACAGACTTGGTATTCAGGCATTCTTCCCTCGCTTGGTTGAAGGTAAAGCAATTAAGATTCATCCGTTGGTTTGTACAGCATTTAACGCTGACTTTGACGGTGACCAGATGGCGGTTCACTTGCCATTGAGTGATCGTTCAAGGGCTGAAGCGTGTGCATTGATGTTGGCAACAAAAAACGTGATCGCATCTTCAAGTGGCAAACCGGTTTCACTTCCTTCAAAAGAGATGGTTCTTGGTTTGTATTATCTTACTAAGGGGCGAAAAGGTCTTTTGGGTGATGGACTTGTTTTTGCTAACACTGATGAGCTTGTTTTTGCATACAATCAAGAAAAGGTTCATCTTCAGGCGATTATTTCATTGCGTTTGGCTGATGGAACAATTGTAAAAACAACAACTGGTCGAGTTCTCTTGTTTGACGTATTGCCTCCTGTTGTGAAATTTGAATGGATCAACAAAGCAATGACGAACAAGGATATTGGTAAGTTGATCTCAAAGATTCATAGATTTGCTGGTGTTGAGCCAACCGTTGAAGCATTAGATAAAATCAAAACCCTTGGCTTTGATACAGCAACAAAGAGTGGTATTTCTTTGTGTATTGATGACTTGGTTGTTCCTGAGGCTAAAAAATCAATTCTTGATTCAAGTCGCTCTGCAATTGAAAAAATTGAAAAATTATATCGTGATGGTGCTATTACTAATGGTGAGCGTCAAAATAATGTAATTCAAGTTTGGGGTAGGGCAACTGAAGATGTTGCATCTGCCATGATGAAAGAGCTTGAGGCAAATGATGCGCAAGCAGTCGAAAATGAAGATTTGAAGAAAAAACCGTTTAATCCGGTCTTCTTGATTCTTGCATCTGGAGCGCGAAATTTAAAATCTCAAGTGAAACAGCTTGGTGGTATGAGAGGGCCGATGACTAACCCGAGTGGTGACATTATCGAAACGCCAGTTCTTGCTAACTTTAAAGAAGGTTTGAATCCATTTGAGTACTTTATTTCAACTCACGGGGCTCGAAAAGGTCTTGCCGATACAGCGCTTAAAACCGCTGATGCTGGTTACTTAACAAGACGATTGGTTGACGTTGCTCAGGACGTGGTTATTGCAACGGAAGATTGTAAAACCCTTGGGTATGTTACAATTGAATCGCTTGAGCGAGCAGGTAAAGTTCTTAAAACACTTGATGAGCGAGTCTATGGTCGTGTTGCGGCTGAAGACTGGAGAGATCCAGTGACAAATGAATTATTGGCGCGAGAAGGTGATTTCATTACGCATGACATTATCGATAAGTTGCGCGATTCAGCATTAGTAAGTGTTAATGTTCGATCTGTTTTAACTTGTCAGGCTGCAGTTGGTATTTGCGTAAAGTGTTACGGTCTTGACTTGGCTACAACTCAAAAAGTTGACGTTGGCGCTGCGGTTGGTATTGTTGCGGCTCAATCTATTGGTGAGCCAGGAACTCAGTTGACGCTTCGAACTTTCCACATTGGGGGTACGGCTTCTGGTCTTCTTGATCAAACACTTCTTTCGTCACACGTTGCAGGAAGAGTCTTGTTTCAAGATGTTCAGTGTGTCGTTCGAAAAGATGGTTCAAGCGTCGTTATTAATCGAAAATCACGCATTTTAATTATGTCTGGTGATGGTCGAGAGCTTGAGCGCTTTAGAATTGAATACGGTAGTGTTCTTTTTGTAACTGATGGGCAACAGGTTCAAGTTGGGGAAAAATTGGCGCAAGCTGAACCTCAACGTGTTATCGTAACTGAGCATGCTGGTAAAATTGAATATCTTGATTTGATCGAAAACGTTACGTATCACGATCAATACGATGAGTCTACTGGACAATCCAGAAGGTTTATTTTAGAGCGTCGAGAAGAAAAGCGTCAGCCTTGTCTTGCTATCGTGGATAAAGAAAATGAGGTTATTGCTCGCTACTTCTTGCCAACAGGAACAAACATTGTCGTGAATCATGGTGATGTTGTAACACAGGGGCAAGTTGTTGCAAAAATGCCTCAGCAGATTACAAAAACCAAGGATATTACCGGTGGCTTGGCGCGAGTGGTTGAATTATTCGAAGCTCGAATGCCGAAAGATTTGGCGGTCTTGAGTGATGCTGATGGTAAGGTTGAGTTTGGTGGTATTCATCGTGGTCAGAGACGAATCACGGTTACAACTGATGATGGCGAAGTCTTTGAATACAATATTTCTCGAAGCAAACATTTGAACATCGAAGATGGTGAATATGTTAAAGCTGGGGATATTTTGACTGATGGACTTCCTGCGCCGCATGACATCTTAAGGATTCTTGGACCAGATGAACTTCAGCGATATTTGGTTGGTGGAATTCAAGAGGTTTATGCCGATCAAGGTCAAACAATTGATGATAAACACGTAGAAATTGTTGTTCGTCAAATGTTGAAAAAGGTTAGAGTTGTCGATCCAGGTGAAACAAGTTTTGTTGTTGGAGATCGTGTTGATAGACATCATTTGCGTGCTGTAAATGAGCTCTTGGCAAAAGATGGTAAGAAAATTGCTATCGCTCGTCCGTTGTTGATGGGTATTACCAAGGCTTCTTTGGAAACTGATAGTTTCCTTGCTGCAGCATCTTTCCAAGAAACAACACGAGTTCTTACTGAAGCGGCTATAACTGGACAGGTTGACTATTTGTCCTGCTTGAAGTCTAATATCATTATTGGTAGAATGATTCCTGCGGGAACTGGAGTTGCATCTTTCCGGCAGAAATATATTGGTGATAACCGTTCAGACTTTGAGAAGAGAGCCGCAGAAGAGGAGCTTCTTGAGGTAGGTCTGGATAAGGTTTTTCTCCCTTCTGGGGTTTAAAAATCGAGTAGGCGCGTAGCTCAGTTGGCAGAGCATCGCCTTGACGTGGCGAGGGTCAGCGGTTCGAGTCCGCTCGCGCCTACCATTTACAGTGGTAGATAGTGGTTAGTTTTTAGAAGCTAAGGTTTTGGCATAATGTTAAATAAAGAAGTTGTTGCGTCTATTGTAGAGCAATTCGGTTCAAATTCTGCGGATACAGGTTCTTCGGCGGTTCAAATCGCTTTGCTTAATGCTCGTATTCGTAAGGTTAGTGGTCATTTGAAGCTTTTCCCAAAAGATAAGCATTCTAGATATGGCTTGATTAAAATGGTTGGTGAAAGAAAAAGATTTTTAGCGTATCTTAATCGTACTGATCGAGAATTGTATTTGAAGCTTGCTGATAAGTTAGCGGTATAAATAATTCTGTAATAAAACAGAATGGAAAGTTGGGTTGCTAGGTGAATATGTCTAAAAAATTTGTATTATCATCCCTTGGGATTGAAGTTGAGATTGGAAAAGTTGCACTTCAAGCTAATGGGTCAGTGTGGATTCGATCTGGTGATTGCATTGTTTTGTCTGCTGTGTGCGCGAGTGAAGAAGAGCGCGAATTTCAGGGTTTTTTCCCATTAACAGTGGAACATCGTGAGCGTCCTGCGGCCGTTGGTAAATTTCCAGGTGGTTTTAAAAAACGTGAAGCACAACTTTCAGAATCTGAAGTTTTGTTGTCGCGATTGATTGATAGATCTGTTCGACCTTTGTTCCCTGAGTTTTATTTCAAAGAAGTTCAAATTTCTTCACAGTTATTGTCTTCTGATTCAAAGATTCCTTCAGGCGTTCTTGCGGTCACAGGGGCTTCGTTGGCTCTTGGAATTTCGGATATTCCATTTCAAGAACCAGTTGCAGCAGTGTATGCGTATCGCATTGCAGGAGCTTGGAAGTTTAATTGCGATGCTATGGCCGCAAAAGAATCAGATTCTTGTATCGTAGTTGCTGGAACAAAAGGCGGCATTTCGATGGTTGAAGGGTATACAAATGACCTTTCAAATGAAGAAATGATCGAGATGCTTTTTAAAGCGCATGAAATTATTTGTGAGTTGGTTGCGTGGCAAGAAGAAGTTATTCGTGAGGTTGGTAAGTCTAAAATAAATCTCTCAGAAGGCTTTGATTGGCATGGCTGGCAAGCAAAAATCCGAGCTGCTCTTCCGATTGAAAAAATTAAATCTCTTATTGGTCTTTCGAGCAAAGAGGCATTTAAATCTGGCGTTAGAGAGTGTAAGGGTCTTGTTGCAGGGCATTTTGAGCAAGATGTTGTTGCTGGACGTATTGGAGAATCGATTTTAAAGTATCTTGTTGATGCAGAAATTAAAGAATTGCTTCCGATTTCTGTTTATAATCAAGAGGTTAGGTTTGATGGTCGTGCCTTAGACCAGGTTCGTCAAATTAGCTGTGAAGTTGGTGTTTTACCAGCTTCTCATGGATCTGCGTTGTTTCAACGTGGTGAGACTCAAGCGCTTGGAACGTTGACTCTTGGTACTGGTCAAGATGCTCAGAAGGTTGAATCTCTTGCATATGGTGCAATTGAGCAATCCTTTATGTTACATTATAACTTCCCAGCGTTTTCAACCGGTGAATGTCGTCCTTCTCGTTCGGTAAGTCGTCGAGAAATTGGTCATGGACATTTAGCTGAAATTTCATTTAAGCATGTCTTGCCTGACAATAAAACTTTTCCATATACCATTCGTTCGCTAGTCGATATTTTAGGGTCAAATGGATCAAGTTCTATGGCATCTGTTTGTGTAACCAGTTTAGCGCTCATGGATGCAGGGGTTCCTGTGTCTGATGCTGTTGCTGGTGTTGCGATGGGACTTGTCTCTAATGGTCATGGAAAATATAAAGTTCTCACTGATATCTTGGGTGATGAAGACGCATTTGGTTTTATGGATCTTAAGATTACAGGAACTCGTCGTGGGACCTGTGGCTTGCAGCTTGACGTTAAACATGGAATCAGTTTGACTCGTGAATTAATGACTGACGCGTTTGCTCGTTCAGAAAAAGCGCGAAATCATATCTTGGATGAAATGGCTAAAGTTATTTCGTCTTCTCGTAAGCAATTGTCCCCTCGTGCTCCACAGTTTGTTACATTAACAATTTCTCCTTCAAAGATTGGTGCTGTTATTGGAACGGGTGGTAAGGTTATCAAAGAAATTATGGCTTCAACTGAATGCGAAATTGATATTGAAGATTCAGGCTTAGTAAAAGTGTATGGCAAATCTGCTGTTCAAGCAGAAAAAGCTGTTGGCTGGATTAAGGCTATTGTCGGAGATTTTGAAATCGGTGCTATGTTTGAAGGTGTTGTTCGCAAGATCGCTGATTTTGGCATTTTTGTTGAGCTTGTTCCTGGTTGTGATGGCTTAGTTCATATTTCTGCGATTGCAAAACAAAAACAACCTGACGTTGCTCGTAAATATAAATCTGGCGATAAGTTGAAAGTTAAAGTTCTTGCTGTTGATAAAGAGACGGGAAGAATCCGATTGTCAGCTCCTGACCTTGAGTAATCGTGATTAACAAAAAAAATATACAAAGACGTGGAAACCGGCAGCTTCATGAGATTCGGCCGGTTTCTTTTGTTTATAACCCGTTCGGGTTTGCTCCTTCCTCTGTGTTGTATCGCGCTGGTGATACTGTTGTTGTTGCATCTGTTTCTTTAAATCCTGGCGTTCCACAATTTTTGCGGGGCAAAGGTGAAGGTTGGTTAACCGCCGAATACGAAATGCTTCCAATTTCAACGCGTAAACGCAATGTCAGAGAATCTACGCTTGCGCAGCGAAATGCTCGTTCAGTAGAAATTTCAAGGCTTATTGGACGTGTTTTCAGGTCAGTCTTTGATCCTTCAAAGTTGGGCGAATTTACCGTTTATATCGATTGTGATGTTTTACAAGCAGATGGAGGCACAAGAACAGCGGCTATTGCGGCTGTTTCATTGGCACTTTCTCGCGCATGCGACATTTGGCATAAAAATGGCATTATACCTACTGATTTAACGGTGCAAAAAGTTGCTGCGATTTCTGTTGGCATTAAGGATAGCGAAGTTTATCTTGATCTTGATCAGGATGAAGATAATTCAGTTGATGCAGATTTTAATTTTGTAATGACAGAGTCGGGTGAAATTATTGAAATTCAAGGAACGTGTGAAAAAAAACCTGTTTCTGCCGATTTATTTAATCAATTATATGCTCTTGGTCAACAAGGTGTTGAAAAAGTTTTTGAAGCATGGAATTTTGGTTTGGCTGAAAATGATGCGTCAAAAGCGGCGCTATTTAATTTAGCCCTTCCTTCAAAAAGTGATGAAGTTTTAAAACCGGCATTTTCTACTAAAGACAAAAATGATAAAAATCTTAAAACACCGCTCTTTTCGCTTGGAAATCGTATCGCTAAAAAATAACATACTGGTTGATTGATGAAGTCTTTTGCAGCTTTTTTTTCAGAAATAATAAATAAACGTGAAGACATGTGGAATACGCATGTCTTTTTTGTTTATCAACATATGCACAGTGTTCGCTTGCAGCCATTTATCGCCACGATTCTAAAAAAGCGTTATTCATTACGTATTTTAAATGCGCTTACAGCAGAAGAGCTAAAACGTGAAGATAATGAAAATCGTGAACAATTAAGTCTTTTTGGCTCAAGTGAAGTACTTCTTCGGCCAGATATTGTTTGGTTAGTAGATTTTCTCAGCTCTCCTGATGGTAGTTTTTTGAATCAGGCCCAAAAACAGGCTTTTTTTAAACAGTTTTATTCGTTGCTTGGTTCATCTGTGGTGTATTGTGCATCCCTATCTCAGAAAGACGCTGATTTGCTTAAGTCGTTTTTGGGGGAGAGGGCTCATGAGGTTGAATTTGTAAAAATTCCAGATCGCTTGTCGTATGATGATTTTTTGCTCTGTGCTTGTTTGGCCGATTTTTCATCAACAATAGAATTGCGTGAAGTATATTCGCTTTTTTTTGAGCTTTCATTAGATCAAGCGTTGGTTTTATTTGATCATGTTGGATGCATGAGTAAAAAAACATGGGAAAAGTCTAAAGACTATCTATTTTCGCTGGCTTTTGAGGGTGGTGAGTTGCGAGATATATCAGAATTTTTTTGGACAAAAAATGCAAAGCGGTTTTTTGCTGAGTGGAGTCGATTAGCGTCCGAATATTCTGATGTTTTTTGGACATCATATTGGTCAAACCAATTGTTTTTGGCTTATTTTTATATTGATCGTGCGAGTGAGAATCCGAAAACAACACCTCAAGGGCAAGAGCATTCACTTGCGCCATATTTTACCTGGAAAAATGGATGGAAAAAATATACAAAAACGTATTGCGTTCAATTACATCAAAAACTTTTTGAGCTCGATTGTGAACTCAAAAATGGCTCTGAATCAAGTGCGTTTGAGTTTTTTTTTAATGCACATTTTTTTTAATCACCAGTTCCTTGATGTGGAAAAATATTTTTTTGATTAAAGATTTTTACAAGAATCTCAACGGTTCTATTTTCGTTTTCTTGAGTAAGTATTTCATGGGAAAAATCGAATTTTTCTTTTTTCAATTGCGACTTGAACGCTTTAAAAATATCAAAAGCTTTGCGATATGTTTTTTCGGTTGTTCCAAAGAATCTGATTTCAAGGTTTCGGGGATTTTTCATTGATTGAGAAACTATTTGTGCGGCGATAAGTTGTAAAACAATACTGACTACTTTGTGATGTCCAAATGCCCCTGTTCCAAGTCCGCCTGAATGAATAATAATTTTTTTAAATCCTAGTTCTGTTGTTACAGCTTGGGTGTGTTGAAAGCCAGAAAGAATTTGAGCAAAAAAATCTTGAATCATCATTGTTGTGTAAACTCGTCGACCAGTTACGTTCGGAGCGCAAATTGCAAGAAGGGTATTATTTTGATGAGGTTCAAGCAGTGAGAGTCTGTGATCAATTTCAGCAACTGATGCGCTAGCAAAATTATTTCCGTATAAAATTTTACCATCAATTGGTTTTTGAGAATCAATTCTGCAGAGTTGAGGAACATTATGAATGATTACAGAATTTGATCTTGTATCTAAAACTGCAGGTGCATCTTCGGCTATTTCTTGAGCAAGAAGGCCAAGGTGCGGATGCTCTGCAACTTGAATTTCGTCTTGCGCAAAAAGGTTTGATTTGCAAAATCTGAAGAGCGCGGGATCTGCAAAATTGAGCGTAATGAGAAGAGCTTTTTTGCTTCTAGGAGCGTGCTGATACGTAAAGAATTTTTTAGTTCTCGATGTTAAAAATTGAGTTGTTTTTTTGCACGCGTTGGTGAGAATATGTAATTCCTTTTGACTTAACTCGCTTATGTTTGGTCTACTGAAAACTGTAATTTGTTCATCAACAGATTCGTTTTTAGCAAATAGTTGTCCATAAATGTGTTTTTTGTTTGGAGTACATGCGTCTAAAAATGAATCTTTGTGCTCAGATGTAAGGCTGAGCGTTGAGTAGTTTGTGCTAAAACCCACCAGTGAAAGTGTGCAGAAAAAAAGAGCGCTAACAAGCGTCTTTGCGAGCAAAATCATAGATTAACCAACAATTTAGTTTGATATATTTGAACCTATGGTAAAACAACGCTTTCGTTTAAAGAAATAGTTGTTTTAAAAAATCTTTGATAAAAAGTCTTTTACTCGAGGATGTCTTGGAGAAGTAAAGAATTGTTTTGCTGGTTGGTCTTCAATAATTTCGCCATGATCCATGAATAGAACTCTATCAGCGATTTCGTTTGCAAATCCCATTTCATGGGTTACAAGAACAATTGTCATTTCATGGTTGGCTAATTTTTTTATGACAGATAAAACTTCTTTAACCATTTCAGGGTCAAGTGCTGAGGTTGCTTCATCAAACAACATAATTTCAGGGCGCATCGCAAGTGCGCGAGCAATTCCTACGCGTTGTTTTTGGCCACCAGAAAGACTTGCTGGCTTTGCATGTTTTTTTGATCCAAGGCCAACACTTGCCAGTAATGTTGCGCCAAGTTCATTTGCTTCTGCCGGGTTCATCCCAAGAGAATTGATCGGGGCATAGCAGACATTTTCTAAGGTCGTGAGGTTTTCAAAAAGATTAAAAAGCTGGAAAACCATTCCTGTTTTTTTTACTAAATCTTTTTCTGTCGTTTCTGTAAGTTCAGTATTATCGATAAAAACACTTCCTGCAGATGGCAGTTCTAACCGGTTGATCATGCGAAGCAGTGTTGATTTTCCGCTTCCTGATGGGCCGATGACGCAAACAACTTCACCTTTTTTTATGGTTAAATTGATATTTTTAAGTACTTGTTTGCTGTGTGATGATGATCCAAATGATTTGTAGAGGTTTTTAATTTTAATCATGGTCATTCTCGGTTTGAAGGTACATTTCGAGTTTGTACCCAATAAAGTTTAAAATACTGGTAATTATGTAATAACAGCATGCGGCAGCAAGCATTGGCTCAAAAAACGCATATGTTTCGGTATTTACCAAATGAGCGCATCGGGTGATATCCGTAATGCTTGGTAGTTGTGAAATGATAGCAGATTCTTTTACAAGGTTGATGCTTTCGCTGACAAGCGCCGGTAGAACCGTTTTAAGAGCTTGAGGAAGAATAATATCTTTCATGCCAATCCAGTAAGGAATTGAGAGAGCTTGCATCGCTTCGTATTGTCCTTTGCTTACTCCTTCAATTCCCGCACGGATGATTTCGCAAACATACGCTGAAGAGTTGAGTGAAAAGGCAATAATTCCTGTTGTGAAAGGAGACAGTTTAAAGGGTAATCCGTAAGCCACTAAAAACAATTGGACGAGTAACGGAGTCCCTCTAAATACTGATACGTAGAAGTTTACAAACCATCTAAGCGGTCGAGGGCCGCTAATTTTGGCAAAAGCAAGAAAGATCCCAAAAGTGAAGCCAAAAAGAAGGGGTAAGAAAGAGTAGACAAGGGTTGTCGGTATTCCTGAGGCAACTTTTGTAAGCGTTACTAAAAACTGAGAAAAAACGTTATTCATTGTTTTCGGGGGTTTAAAATTTTATTGTTCGGATACAGTAAACCATTTTTCTGTAAGTTTATTGAGCATTCCATCGGTTTTCATTTCTTGAAGTGTATTATTAAAGCTTTCAACGAGTGGAGAGTTTGGTTTGAAGATAATTCCATACTGGTTATTTTCGCTCGCTGATTTAAGGGTGCTTAAGGTCCATTTTGGATTGTTTTTGGCGATTTTTTTTGCAACTTCAGCATCGATTAAAATGGCATTTATTGTTTCTTGAGAGAGCTCTTGTACCATTTGGTTAATGCGATGGAAACCAGATACGGTGAGGGTTGGATTTGTTTGAGCAAGTTGTTTTGCAAAAGTCTCCCAAACAGATCCGAGTTGAACGCCAACGGTGATGCCCTGAAGGTCGACTTCTGTTTTGTAAGAATCATTTCCGATAACCGTTGGCATGCTTTCGTAGTATGGAATAGAAAAATCAATGTTACGTTTTCGTTCTGGCGTGATGTTAAAGCTTGAAATAGAAAAATCTATGACGTTGTTTTTTACTGCGGGGATAAGTCCGCTAAAATCAAGATCTTTGATTTCAAGGCTGTATCCAAGTCGGGAAGCGATTTCTTGTGCAACATCGACTTCAAATCCTTGAAAACGATCGTCTTTGAAAAACGTAAACGGTGGATTGTCTGCAGAAATTCCAAGAATAATGGTTTGGTGACCTGTGTCCAGAGAAGAATGCGGTCGATGTTTGATGTACAAAAAGACAAGAATAAGAGCTATAAATAGCAAAAAACTAAATTGAATCTTGGTTTTCATGAAAATCTAAAAATAAAAAATTTATTTTGATGATGAGGTCAAGTTTATCATAGTTTCTTGTTATTGACATAAACTATTTTTTTTAACGTTGTTGGCTTCTTGACGAATAGCGCAGTTTGAGTAACCTTTCGGTAGGATTTTTTTTTGAGCTTTTTTTAGAAATTAAGCTCCTTTTTATGGCTGGTAAGAAGATGCTCTTTGTTCTTCATCTCTTTTTAGCGTGTTTATTCGTAAATTCATTGGGGGCTCTTGTTCCTCAATATGCTTCTTTGACCGATTTTGGTCCTGATATTTTTTCATCTATTGGTGTGAATCGGCATATTTTTGCTCATTTAGCAGCAGGTTATTCAGACTCTAAGTATGGCGATGCTACGACAAATTTAGGTATTTTTGAGTCAATTAATTTAAAAAATTTAGCAAAAAGTGCAGACGTTTATTCTCGTGAAATGGGCAATGGAGAATATCTTCCAGAGATGCTTCAGCTCATTCCTCGTTGGCAGGGTAAAAATATCCCCTTTTCAACCGACACTTCTTTTCGTTCGCAGCGGATTTCCATTGCGTATAAAGATTTTATTCAGTTAGAGCGATATGCGGATGAGTTTGAGCAAGGATCGATAAAAAAACGGTTAGCCGAAGGCGCGGGAATTGTTTTTGGTGTTTCTGTTCCCTTTATACAAGTTCAGTCGGTGAATCAGTATGTTTTGAATAAAAATTTAGATACAGCCTATGTTGATGTTAAGAATGCTGATCCTGTTATTGAAAGTAAGCTGGAAACATTGCGAGCTCAGTTATTTAAAAAAATTGGTTTAGCAGAAAATGTTTGGGATAAGCGTGGGCTTGGTGATGTTGAGTGCTACGTGGGGCTGCAAACGCATGTAGATTATTACTTACGTCTTCGGACTCTTGATGCAAATATTTTGGTTGGTTTGACGATGCCAACTGGCGGAAAAAAAGATCCAGAATATCCTTCATCGGTGCCGTTTGGAGCAAATTCTTTTGGGCTTTCATTGCAGTCAAATATTAAGATCGGGCTCAAAGATTATTTGCATGTTGGATTCAATTCTGGACTTGCATTTTTCTCGACACGCTCTGCGATTATGCGTGTTCCTGTCTACGAAGAACCGATGGCGTACAGTCCATTGGTGACTTCGATTCGAATCATTCCTGGTGGAACCTATTGGTTTAATCCATTTTTAACAATTAAAAATATTTCAAATGACTTGCATCTTACCTTGAATTATTCATTCATTTGGCATTCGGTAGATGAATACTTTGACGAACGTCGAGATGCAACATCCTTGAGTGTTTTCTCGCGTGCAGTAAATGATGATTTGGGAATTGTTTTTAAAGATCGAAATACAGCAAAAAATTCTTTGGTCAAAGCTTCACGCTGGTTCTCGCGAAATTTTGGGTTGACTTTGACATACGATCCATATCAAGTGCGTTCAGCAAGAACGATAGTTCCGTATTTCAATTTTGGATTCCAGTATGCTCACAATGGGGTCAATGTTCCTGCCGTGCATCAGTTGCATGCGAGCGTGAGCGTTGATTTTTAAGGATAAATGATGGCAATTATTTCATATGAAGATTTTGAAAAAGTAGAGCTTCGATCGGGCACAGTACTCAAAGCTGAAGTCAATGAGCGAGCGCGCAAACCTGCATATAAAATCTGGGTTGATTTTGGAGCAGTGTTTGGAGTTTTGCAGACATCAGCACAAGTTACTGCCCATTATACCCCAGAGACTCTTGTCGGACGCAAAGTGATCGGTTGTGTGAACCTTGGAGAGAAAAATATTGCGGGATTTGTTTCCCAGTTTTTACTTGTTGGTTTTGCGGATGATTCTGGGGCTATTTGTCTTGCTGGTGTTGATGAACGAGTTATGAATGGTCAAAAGTTGCACTAAAAATGCTTTTTTGATTATTTATAATAAGTTAATATTTTCTGTGCTATTTACTTGGTGTGAGAAAAAGATTTATTGAATGTTGAAAATTACGAGTATTAAAGATCCTAGAGTAGAATTAGCGAGAAGTTTGCATTCTGTTTCTGGGCGGCGGCGCCATGGAAAGGCTTTATTGTTTGATGTTGAACAGATTAAATGGGCGCTTGAAGCAAAACTTTTTTTTGAAAATATTTTTATTCTAGATGGGATGGAAGATGTGTTTGAATGCAATAAAAATTGTATTTACTACGTTTCTGAAGGTGTTTTAAAAAAAATTAGTGATACTTCTTATGTTATTCCTTATTTAGCGGTTGTTCATATTCCAGATAATACATTAAAACCAGAAGAGTTTGTTGTTGTTATGGATGGACTTCAAGATTTGGGTAATATTGGCTCAATCGTTCGAACAGCACAGGGACTAGGAATTAAGCAATTTATATATTCAAGCATGTTGCAAGATTCCTTTCAGCGCAAAATTATTGATTCATCTCGAGGACTTGTTTTTAAAAGTTCTATAATTGAAAAAGAGTCCGCTTTAAAAACAATTGAGTATCTAAAGCAGAATGATTATCAAATTGTTGTAACGACTCCTCATGCAAAGTTACTTCAGTCTCAGATAAGGCTTTCTGAAAAAAAAATTGCTTTGATTGTCGGAAATGAATCGGTTGGAGTCTGTGATGAATTATTGAATATTGCAGATATAGCTGTTCAAGTTCCCATGAACTTGAATGTTGAGTCTCTTAATGCAGCAGTTTTTGCTGGTATTTCTATGTATGAATTAAAGTTTAAACAGGTTGTATCTATGCTTAAAGAAAAAATACTTACGAATTTTGGTAGAGAGGTTAATGTTACGGGCATGTTTATTCGCATGGCATTTGACTTTGAAGTTCGACAGTTAACTTCGTTTTCTGGAAATCAGGTTATCTGCATGATGATTATGCACTGTGAGTCAGGTGTAGCAAAAGAGCAGATTTGTAGAGATATTTCGCTGCTTGAATCTGAGTTACAGTCATTTGTTGAACCGCTAATAAAGGAAAAGTATGTTTCTTTTCAAGATGATTTATATGTTTTGACCTCTAGCGGAGAGATTTTCATAGCTCAAATTTGGCCAATTGTTGAGCGTACATATCAAAAAATTTTTGAAGGATTTCGTCAGGAAGAAATAGAGCAATTAAGTTTTTTTTTAAAGCGCTTGCAAAAAAATTGTACTCAAGTATTTGGCGATAGAAAGTAACTTTTTATGTTATTTGGCGAAAGCATTTTTTATTTGCATGTTGCGGAATTAAAAGATCTTTGTTGCCGTCTTAACATTTCATCTGTCGGAGCCAAAGGTATTTTGGCGCGACGTATAATTCATTTTTTGGAAATATGAATGGTCAAAAATTACATTAGCATCCTAAAAGGCTTTTTAGAGTTTTTTTTACCGATATTTATTTTGTGTTTTGCTTTTAATTTTTTTATGTGGTGGAATCTTTTTTTAGACTTTGTTCCTTTAGGGAAGTCTTTTACGATTAAAAATAATATCTTGCGTGTTCGAAGTGTCTACTCTGTGTGGGCGGGGAACATATTTGTGAGTCTTATTTTGGCACGAATTCATGTATTGCTTGGATTGATTATTTTTTTGGGATTCTCGTTTCTCATATTTATTGATGCACATGCGCGACCGAGTTTGATATGGAGTTCTAAAAGTATACAAGTCCGTGATAGAGACAAACTAGAGGTGCTTTTTGATAGGAAGTGTCTTAGGTCAGTGGAGCTTATTCCAAATTCTCAACGAGAGAATCTTCGTATAAGGGTGTCATTTGTGCATTTGAAGAATTGTTTATGTAAAAAAAATATTAATATATATATAGGAGGCAATCGTCGAAAATCTAGTTATTGGTATGAGCAACGGCTGTATCGTAAAACATGTCTTTTGTCGGGAGACTTGTTTCCTTTTGACCCTGCGATTTTTGCTTATGCTATTGCATCAGGAGTAATTGATATGAGTAAGCAAGGTTTAAAAAAGGGTCTTTTTAATGCTGTTTAATCAAAGCATTTTTTATTTACATGTTGCCGAATTAAAAGATCTTTGTGTCCGTCTTAATATTTCATCAGTCGGAGCCAAAGGTATTTTGGCGCGACGTATAATTCATTTTTTGGAAACGGGAAAAGAGTTGGCTATGCCGAAGGTCCCGATTGTTTCTTGTGCGAAAAAAGGAATTATTTCTTCTCTTGAGCCCCATAGTTTAATGCTTAAGGGTGCGTACAAAAATGATTTAGCGACTCGATTGTTTTTCAAAAAACTTATTGGGGACCATTTTCACTTCACCGCGTTTGGAATCGACTGGCTTAATGAGCGTTGGCTTGCGGGTAATCCACCGTCGTATCAGGAATTTGCAAGGTTTTGGCAAGAAGAAATGGATAGGCGGAAAAAAACTGTGAATGAGCCAAAGCAAGAGTGGCAATTTATAACGTTTTTGCAAAATAAATCCGATAGACATGGGTTAAGTCACGGTGAACTTATGCTTGCATGGAAACAAGAGCGAGAAAAACATAAAAAATTTGTTGAAAATTATATTGAATTACAGATACTCCATTTAACGGTTGTTAAATAATATTAAAGATATTTCTATGTGGTTTAGACTTTTACTATTTTTTGCTTGCGCAGTTAATTTTTGTTCTTTTTCTGCTCCACGCAAAAGTCCTGTGTTGAGAAGATATTCAAGTTCGCTCGAACCTATTCCAGAGCGAGTTGAACTTGAAATTGGTCCACCAAAAGTGATGGGAAAATTTTTATCATTAAAAAATGAAATCACCGGAGAAAAAACAACTGATCCGCGGGTAATGATTGAATGGTTGCAAAACGAGATTGATCGATTAAAAGAGCTCAAAAAATTAGAGCTAGAGCATTTAAATTATTTAAAATCGTTTGAGTGTCTCTTGCGGGTTTGTAGTTGTTTTGTTGGAAAGGCAGCACAGCAGGTTTTTGATCTTGAAGAAAACCAGTCCAATTTCGAGCAAAAAATAGACGAACACCAGCGTTCGATTGAAGAGATAAAAAATATATACGAACTTAGGTAAATAAGGGGTTGTGCGTGTTGTATCTAGTAATTGTTATTGGTTTGCTAGCTTTTCTGGGATTAACATACTGGATCAGAAAAAATTATTGGGTTCCCTTTGGATTAGATTTTGTATTGATTGAAAATGGTCCAATTCGAGTGAGGCATTCTTATCCAGCATATTTTATAGGTTTTTTTAAACTTTATTTTTTTGGAATGGCTATGATTTGGATTTCAAAATTTTTTTGGAAAGAAGAATTTTATTTTACCAACATTCAGTTTGTAGCACTCGTTCTTGCTCTGAGTGTCATTTTGCTGGTTGTTATGCTTTTGTTAGTTCCATTTTTGGCTCGAATGAATTTTTCTGCTCTGATTTATTCGAATGGGATTGAGCTTAAATCTGCTTGGGCAAATACAATTTTGCTGGACGCCGGATGTATTTGCGCAGTTGAATTTTCTAGCAGTACAGGTTCTTATGTTGAGGTAAAGCTAAATCATACTGAAAATTGTATTTGCTTGAAAAAAATAAATTCTAAACAGCTTCTAACGGAAACATTCAAAGAAGATTTTTGTGATATTGATACATCATTTTCACCTCTTCAGCTGGCGGTTTTTGCGAATATGATTGCATCGGGAATAATAGATTTAAATGTGGATAATTTGCCGTCGGGAGAAATCCAAGCATCGTGGGATGCTGAGCAAGAAGAAGAGAACCATGGTGTATATCAAAAAGAGTATTGCACTGAGGGTTCTCCCGATCATGCGGTTGATGGAGATGTGCCTGTGGTGTTGAGTCCAAGTATGTTTGTTAGGGTTGGCATAATTTTTGTAACATTTTGTTTAACAATTACGGGTTTGTTTTATTTTCTTCAGTCTTCATTAATTCCCATGGGATCTGATTTTTTGAAAACATCTGATGGTTTGGTTGTTCGATCTTTGTATGACATCTATTTATATGCAGGGCTGCTGTTTGTATTAGTCGCTGTTGGATGTTTTTTCTATCTTAAGGAAGATGTTTTTACTGTTAATGAATGGTGGCTGTCTGACTATTTCAAAACAGTGTGGTATTCGCTAGCAATTGCATTAGCGTTTTTTTTCGGAATTTTCGCGCCACAGATTTTCTGCTCTCTTGAATCTAAAAAATCAGAAATAATAATTAAAAACGGATGGTTTGATGATAAAATTATTTTGAATAGGGCTTGTCTAAATGAAATTGGAGTTGATGAGAATGCTCGGGTTATCGTTTATTTAACCCATTCGAAAAGCTGCTCTTGCGTGTACAGGTATAAAGGGTTTTTAGGGATCGGCAAGCGCACAATTACAGAGCGGCTTACCAAAAGTAGTTATTATCTAGAGCCATATAAATTCCCTTTTGATGTAGCTGTTTTTGCGTATGCGATAGCTTATCAAAAGATTAATTTGAACCTTTCAGGTAAGCGAAAATTTTGGATCGAATGTAGGTCGAAGGATATCGAATAAGCGGTGATTAAGTGTTCAACTCTAGCAAGTATTTGTAAGCATTTAGATTGTCAGCCAGCAGATATTTTGGAGTTTAGGGACTTGCTTTCAAAAAAAAGTGTTAACTATTAAGCATATGCGTTTGAATAATCCCTTGTAGCTGAGCTTGAAACTCTTGAGATTCACTATCGCGCCAGACTTGGTAGGAATGATGTCCCATTACATTTCGTTGAATTGCATGAAAACATGTGTATCCATGAGCCATAAAGCAGTCGCGTATTTTTTCATATTCTGATGATGGAATAATATGATCGTCTGCAGCATGAACGAGCACGATTGGTAAATCTGCGCGAACTGTTTTTGTGGCAATAAGTTGGCATGGCGTAGGTTGTCTAGGTGAGTAATTTGGCGCACAAACTGCTTGGAATGAACGTTTTATGATGGTTTTTGAGTAGAGTTGTTTTGGAATTTTTTGAGCATTCCCAACTTCTGAAATATCATCGTACGGCGCAAATAAAATTATTCCAGCAATTTTGTTTGCAAGTTCAGGGTAAGAAAAAAGAGTTGCGATAAGGGTAGAAGCTCCGTTGCATTGAGCAAAAACAATCGTTTTTACTTGATCATTTTCTTTGAGAGCAAAAATAGCTTCTAAATTTTTTTTACACTGAAAAATATCCCACTTTTGTGCGTATGAAATAAATCGTCTGCGGCATTTAAATGCTGGAGCGAAAAAGCGATACTTATTTTCGGGCAAAAATTTACTGAATAAAACTTCAGCTTGATATGGGTCTGGGTCAAGGTCATCGGCAGCAACTCCCCTAAAAAAAACAATTTGAGTCTTGGGATTTTTTTTAGATTGAGCATATTTCCCGCCGATCCAGGTCGCCAATTCCAGTTCGCCCTGTTTTTTGGTAATAGTCCAGCGAGCTAGTCCGTAAAGTCCACCTAGAGTTAATAATACCTTTTGAATTGAGGGGATTAACCAAGAACCTTTTTGTGTTGGGGGATTTTCTGAAGAACATGAATCTTCTGTTTTGGCTGGCCATACTTGGCCGATTATCATAAATAAAATAGCTAAATATAAGGTTTTTTTCATAAAAAGAGCTTTTTAGGTTAATAATTTGAATTTTTAGTGTTTCTCAAAAATGCTTTTTTGTCTAACCGATGTAGGGTTACTACTGTTGTCGGTGATTTTTAAAAAGAGGCTTGTTGAAAATAATCAATTTTTTATTAAATCTCTTATTAGAGATACTTTTTACGATAATAGATTTCAAAAATAAGACATATAACATTACATGCGATAACTATTTTTGTTACTTTATCAACCAGATAGAGTATCTTTTTTTGTTGTTTAAAAAGCTGCATATAAAATCGCCATAAAAAAGATTTTGAAGAGTTGCATTCAAGCGCAATTAGGGTGTGCCGTATTAGCAAAAAAGAAAAAATAGTTATGTAGCAAAATCCAATTGGATTGATAATAGTTTTAGCAAGCTTGCCCATATCTTTTGTGACGTTATTTAGCGAAATAGAGAGTGGTATGCTTTGTTGTTTCAAAGGTGTCTGCAGAAAAAATTGTTTAGGCGGCGTAGTAGAATTTGAGTTAGCAATAAGTATTAAAAAAATAAAAATGGGGTATGTAAACTTTTTTATTATAAAAACCGCATGATTTTATCGTGAATGATATCAAGGGGGCCACACTCCGTATTGAATTGATGATCTCCATTAGGAATTGTAAACAGTGATACATTCGCGTATTTAGCAGATCGCAGTGTTTTTTTAATTAATTTTGAGTGACTGATGTTGATAAAAGAGTCATCTTGCGCATGAATAAGTGTAATTGGGATATTTTGGTTAGGCAGCAAACAAGAAGATATCCATTCGATTGGGTTTTTTTCATCAGGTGAATAGCCAGGAGCAATTGTTTTTTGAATGGCGCTAACCATTTCTTTTTTCTTTTTAAAAATAGATTTATATCTGTTGTCCAAAATATTTGCATAAGGCGCAAGTAAAATAATGTGAGCAATATTATTGGCCAATTCAGGATGCTTGCAGAGAGTAACAATTAAAGAAGAGGCTCCATTAGAATGCCCCATTACGATAAGAGGTTTATCAGGGGCGTGATTTTTTTTATGTTCAATAAAGGCGCGCAAGTGTTTTTCTATTTGAGCTATATCATTTCCTTGTCCTAGGTTTGTTATGTTGCGCAAAAAGCATAACCCTGGAGCGTATGAATAAAAATTAATTGATGGTGGGAGAAAAAAACTTTGAGATAAAAGATTTTCTTGGGCTTCGTCTCGGGTAAGATTTATTGGGCCTGGGTATCCATGAGCAAAAAATAGCCATGCTTGAGCAGATTTATTTGGTTGTTCTGCGCACAGCTCTTGAATTTGCAAACTAATATTTTTGGATAGTATGCTTTCATGATTTATCGGTTCTTTGGTTAGGCAATATCGTGCGTTTTCTATTGTACGATCAAAGATGCTTAAAATAATGAGCGCTATGAAGAAGAGCTGCATATCGTTATTTTTATATTAATTTTTTGACCTATTGATATAGCTTAGCACTTAAGAAGAAAATATTTATTTTGCTTTTTTTTATTTGAAATGTGGTTTTTTTGCTCTTTTTTGTGTTTTTACCCTTCATTTGAGGATTTTATCGAGAGGATTAGCTTTCTGAGTTTTTCGCCATGATTGGCCAATCTTTATAAAAAAATCGCTAAATATGGGGTTTTTTTATAAAAAAGAGCTCCCTTTTAAGCGGAGCGTTATCTTCATTGATTAGGATACTTACCTGAACTTCTTTTTTGTGATTTTTTTATTTAATCAATTTAATTTGATCTTCGGCTGCGTTGAAACGAAATAGCAAAATGGTGAGCATAATCACGAATGGCCATAAGGGTTTTGCCCCCCTTGCTTTTACGATTTACGAGTTTTCCTTCTGTGGGGAGCGTGTCTGAAAAGATGCGCTCTTCGCGCTTTGCAATACTTGCAAGATGTACAAGATCAAAAACGGCCCTCACCGCATTAAGTTGTCCCTTGCCTCCATCGATGAGGATAAGATCTGGTAATTCATTTTGGTTCTTGTATCTGCGTGAGACTGCTTCCTGGAGTGCTGCGTAGTCATTTTGGTTGGTCAAAGATTGAATAATAAATTTTCGGCAGCCATTTTTGAAGGGAACGCCATCTACAAACCGCACACAGGAGGCAACAATATTAGTTCCCTGCAGGTGTGAAATATCAAAACAGTCGATTACATGTGGTTCGAAATTGAGATTTAAAAATTGTTTAAGATCTTTAGCGGAATCGTTTTTTGTTTGAGCTTTATTGGCAACTTCAAGAAGGGCTAGTGACATGATGTGGTCAAGGTGGTGTGAGTGTGCATCAATAAAAAGTGTTTCTTGAGGCTGATTCCATCGTGTTTTTAAAAATTGAGAAATTAATAATTTATTTTCTAGCTCTTGGTTACACATGAGTTCGCGAGGTGGTTGATATTGTTGGTAGTAGGTGCTCATAAAGGTATCGATTGGTTCATCTGAATCTGCCAAAAAAGTGTACGTTATGCTGAATTTTAATTTTTTCTCTTCAAGCAAGTAGACATGATTTTTATGCTTAATCCAAATGTGACGAGAGGTCAATTCTTCGAGCGAGTTTCGCCAGTTGAGAATTGATGTTTTGTGTGCGAGAAAACTTGTAAGTTGCATCTTTGCGTCGACTAGTTTTTTTGATACTTCAAATTCCATTTTTTCGTTATGAGATTCGATGAGAGAATCAATTTCTGCAAAGAGCTTTTTATTGCCGCTGACAAACAGATTTTTAATCAAATCTAGCCTTTTTTTGTATTCAGTAAGATCAAAATCTGGCTTGCAGGTGCCGGCGCAAATCCCCATGTGGTATCGCAAGCAGCCGTGTGGCATTTTGCGCGAGCATGTTTCGAGTCTGAATGTTTTGAGTAAAAATGCATGCAAAGATCGAGCTTGTGATTTTTCGATAAACGGCCCAAAGTATGAGCCTTTAAGTTTTTTTGTCCTGGTAAGAATAAGTCGTGGGACGGTCTCGGTTGTTATGAGAAAATAGAGAAAGGGTTGTCCATCTTTGAGTAATACATTCAGGGGTGGACGATGGTGTTGAATAAGTTCGGCTTCGAGTAAGAGCGCTTCAAGTTCTGAAGATGTTTCCTTGAATTCAAAATGAGTTGCTGTTTGGTCGATAGTTAAGCCTTTTAGATCATCGGCCTTAGGCTGTAGGTATGATGAACATCGATTGCGCAGATCTTTGGCTTTTCCGATGTAAAGCATTTCTGTTTGACTGGTTTTGAAAAAATAAACACCAGGAGTGTGGGGGAGTTTATTAATTTGGTTTTTAATAAATTCATTCATTATTTTTATAAAAAACTAGGCCTGACGAATCAGGCCTAGTTTACTTAGAGTTTATTATTTTTGAATGTTCGTATTTAAGATTTCTCTGAGCGCGGTTGTTGCACCTGCAAACCCTGCAGCTTCGTATGGAACAACAATTGTTTTTCCTTTAGAATCGGCCATCGCTTCAGAAAATGCTTTTATGTACTTAGTTGCAATAACATAGTTTGCAGGATTGGCATCGGGCAGACTTTGTTTGATGAAGTTGATAGAATCAGCTTCTGCTTTTGCAAGAAGGAGCTTTGCTTCTGCTTCTGCTCGAGCGAGTGCAAGTTGAGCTTGAGCTTCACCTTCTGCGCGTTCAAGTTTGGATTGGCGATAACCTTCTGCCTCAAGAATCTGAGCTCTTTTAAGACCTTCAGCTTCAAGGATATGTGCTCGACGGTCACGTTCGGCTTTCATTTGTTTTTCCATGGCAACTTGAATGTCGTGTGGAGGGTTAATTTCTTGTAGTTCAACGCGGTTAATTTTTACGCCCCACTTGTCAGTTGCTTCATCAAGTCTGATGCGTAATTTATGATTAATTGCTTCTCGAGAAATGAGTGTTTCATCAAGATCCATGTATCCGATCACATCACGAAGTGTTGTTTGTGTGAGCTTTTCAATTGCCAGAGACAAGTTGTTAATTTCGTAAACAGCACGCACAGGATCGGTAATTTGATAGTACAAAAGTGCATTAATTTCCATTGTGACGTTATCTTTGGTGATTACATTTTGGCGAGGGAAATCATACGTTGTTTCTCGTAGATCGATACGATAATCCGACTGAATATAACTGTAATATCGCTTTGAATTGGCTTCTTGCTTAAAAAACGTCCAGTGTACTATGCGTGGCGCGTCCATAAATGGCACAGTGAAATGAATTCCTGAGTCCAAAATAGAGTGAAATTTACCAAAACGTTCAATAACTATTACTTCAGCCTGTGAAACTTGATACGTTCCTTTGATGATGATAAACAAAATAAAAGTTGTGATGAAGGCTAAAAAGCCAAAATCTAATAAAATGCTCATGAGAGTTCCTTTGATTTAAGAATAAGCGTATTTCCTTGAATATTTACAACGATTACACCAACGTCGTTAGTTAAAATAGTTTGACTATTGTTTTTACAGCTCCAGAGTTCTTTTTCTACATATGCATAGCCGCATTCGCCAGGACTGAGCGGTTGTTCCAGGTGTGCTTGTTTTCCAATCAGCGATTGTATATTGCTTGTGATATGAGGGTTTTGCTTGTGAGAATAGTTAAAATGTTCGA
The DNA here is from genome assembly GCA_016871815.1 of Candidatus Dependentiae bacterium. NCBI lineage: Bacteria > Candidatus Babelota bacterium. Next base: position 31,900 of record VHBT01000002.1, on the reverse strand, counting down.
TTTTAAGCTTTAATACAAAGAAGATAATCGCTCCATAGATAACGAAAAATTCCTGATGCCATGAGAAATCTTTGAATAAAAATGATAGCAATCCAGTTGAAAGTCCGCTGATTCCAAAAGCTAAACAAACAAAAAGGCCAGGCGAACATAATTCTAGAAGAATAAGAACTATGCCGATAAGTGTCCAAAGATAAAAAGGTGTTAAAATCATAGATGTTCCGTTCCAGCTGAAGCATCGTTCTTATTGTTTTTAGCTTAGCGCGATTAAAAGGTTTTGTCATTCTTGAGGTAAAATAAGGTATTTTTTTCGTATATTTTTAAACGAGTCTGTGACTTTAATTGAACCATATTGAATCATTAAGTCTGCTCTAAAATCCCCTGGCGAGATGATGACAGCGTGATCACCTAATTTTTCTGCCATGATTGAAAAGTTTGAATCTGGGCGAATGAGTGCGTCAAAATGCATTATGGAAAAAAAATCTTCTAAGACGTTTGTGTTGTGATGATTGTTTTCTCTTCGATAATCGATAGTGATATCTGATTTTTTTAATGCCTTTTTTATTGTATGGGCTATTTTTGCAGGATGTTCATCGTCGGTAAAAATGTGTACATAAAGAGGCTGTTCGTTAAAAAGGGTATAAAGAACTTTTATTTGATCTATGTAAAATTCTAATTCTGGAATTTTGTAGAGATGGTATCCGTGTTTTTGGCTTGGTTTCCAGTGTTCAAATGAGCCGCCACGCCTGATGTGAACAGCTACAGAAAGGATGTTTTTGGGTGGATGAATTAGTGAAAGTTTTTTAACAGGGGTAACCAAAGATTTTAATATTTTTTTAAATTCAGGGTTTTCCCAGTCGACATAGAAAAGTGGTGAAAAAAAGGATTCGGAAAAGTAGGGGATGCAAATAAGGGTGTTGAGTGGTTCTTCTTTGCATAAAGCTTTTTTTTCATTTTCTTCAAAAATTATTTTTTTTTTAAAAAGACCATCTTGAGAAGGGTTTTCTTCAAACACGTTTGTTAGTACCAATTCATCTGAGTGTTTGAATGTGTTGTAAAAAAATGTATAGCCATTTTTGAAAGCAAAATAGAGTCCGTGGCAAAAATGAAGAAGACTATCGCCAAATCGACCGTTAGACGGTTCCACAATAACGCCATTGGTAGAGGTTATTTTCCACGGATGCGAATTTGCGGAGATCGATACCAATAAAAACAAAATACAAATAATTCTCATGCGCTCAAGTATGAATCAGCATAAAATTTTTTAAGCATCAAGTTAGCGTATCTTTTACCGTGATTGACGGTCAATTAAGTTTGTGGTTAACAAAATCGCTTTAATTTTTAGATTAAAAAACTTAGTTAACCACACTTTTTGATTTATTTTCTTATGATTCTTCCTCTTCATCGTATTCTTCGGTTTCCACGTCTGGAAATTCAATTCCATGAAATGAAGGGTCTATTTGTTTCAGCCATGCTTCAACTTGCAGAAGATCTGTGATTTCTAGATTCATGTCCATGGCTCTGTTCCAGATATCTAGTTTTATACGTAGTGGTATTTGGCCTTGAGTGCAGATGAGCTGCTTGAGGCTTGAAAAAATAGCCATAAGTCTGGTGATAGAAAGCCCTGGCCGGCCATCAAGAAGTAAGTCTTGAGAGTCGGCGTTTTCTTTGTATCTCAAGCAAAGCGTTTCTAAGTCGGCAAGAATAGCAGTTGTATCTTTTTGTTCATATTTATAGTTAAACATTTGAGGGGAGTTGATTATCGAATCAAAGAAGGAGTCTTCTTGAGAGAAGTTTCTCGTGATATATATCATCCAATCTGGAACTCTTGCAAGGTCTTTCATTCTTGCCATTGGAAGCACGAGTTTGAATTGTGAAATATCTTCACAAAAGGGAAGTGTCCTTTCATCCCTATACGATGGGATCACCATTACGTCAACTCGAGTGTGCGCAGGCATCATTTTGCGTCGGGAGTCTCGATCAGGAATTTCTCCATGAAGTAACGGTGTAAGTTTTTCAAGAGACAAATCTTCTTTTTCTTTGAAAAAGCGATTTACCCTTTTTAAAATTTCTACACAATTTGCTATTGCTTCATCGTGCACAATCTCTGGAGGGGGAAGAACTGTTCTTGAGCATAGGCAGAAGAGCAGGCTGTCCGTAGACGCTTTAAGGGAGTCAGTTACAAAATCTAGGGAAGGTCTGTGTATTGCAAGAAATTGTTCTTTTAGTTTTGAGAGTTTTGACTTAAAAGCGTCTTTGATTTGAGGATTGTGGCAAGAGAACAAACGAATTGATTCTTGGGTGTAATATTCAAAACAAGCATGACTAGCGTCATTACCAGAAGCGGCTTGCTCTTGAAGGTATTTAATTATTGTGAATACAAGAGTCGTTATAATTAAGCTTAGTTTTGTTTTTATTTCACATTTGAGCTGAGAAGGTGTTTTTTTTGAGATGTCTTCGATTTGAGTTATTGCAGCTAAAGAGAGCCAGCATGTGTCATCAAGTGAAAAAAAATCAAATAATGCTTTATTGCGCACAGAATCTGGGTAAAAATCTCTCATGATGGGACCATATTCTTCGCTGAGGATTCTTGTTGCTTGTTGAATTTGATCAATCGGAGAACTTGCGGCTGCTTCATGTGTTAGCAGTGGAGCAAGAAGTTCACTCAAGCAACTTTCTTTGAGCGTATCTGCCGCTGCAAGGCTTACATCTTTACGCATGTTTTTTATGGCAACAGCTCTATCCATTATTCCAAACATGCCACGAATGCCTTTTAGCACGCTATCAACACTTATTATGAATAAGGGATCTGTGGCTTGAGAGTAATGAACAAACCATGCAATAGCTTCTATAAAATCGACAATTTCGAGCAACAGTTTTTTAAAATGTATCTCGTTTGAAACGGTTACAGAGGTAAACTTTAATTTTGGTTCAAGCAAGCGAAATGCATTATCAATTCGTTCAAAGATTCTAGAGAGGTCTTCTGTTCTTGCAGGTGGGCGTGCTGTTGCTACAATTACAGGCAAATTTTGGGTTATTTGACCGAGAGTTTTTTTTAATTCTTGGACAGATGTTAATTGATTGTTTTTAACAAATCCCTGATTTTCTCTGGACATTTTGCCAGTGATACTCAAAACGCGAAATCCTTTTGGCGCGATTTTGAGGGTAAAGGAATCTATTCCAGCTTCGTATTCAGCAATTTCTTTTGAATTGAGGTACAGATACTGTTGTTTTTTATCGAGAATGTGAGCTACTCGTGGATCGAGTGTAGTGTCGATAGCTGCAAGAGCAGCTTCTGCACCGCCGGCTGCAGCTTCGTCACCTCCGCCGGTTGTTAGTTCAGGCTCGACGGCTGTTGTTGCAACAGCTTTTTGTTTGGGTTTTCTTCTTTTTGGTGCTGAGTTGAGCAAAAAACAGCACGAGCAGGCGAGTAGTAAAAATTGTATAAATTTCATAGATTCCTTAATTTTTTATAGAAAAGAGCGATGTGAGAGGATTTAGTTTATGTATTGGGTTTGTTTTTTTATTATTTTATAAAATGTTAAAAATAGAGCGCTTTTTCCGCTTTTTATAAAACAGGTTGATTCGCATTGAAAAGATTAAGATTTTAAAATTGTTTGTAGGGATGAAGATGTGCATATTTTAGGGAAAAGCTTAGATTGTTACAGTTATTTGATTTTTTGGGGTCTTGAGATTAGATGATTTATATGATTTTCGTTTTTGATTTAAAAGTTTTTTATTGTGGCGCACGCAAAAGTTTTTTCTGCAACAACCCTTGGGGTTAATGCTTCGTTGATCGAAGTTGAAGTTGATTTATCGTTTGGATTGGTAAATTTTTTTATTGTTGGATTGCCCGATAAGGCTATCAAAGAGAGTAAAGACCGTATTCGCGCAGCTTTTAAGAATTGTGGCCTTAAGATGCCTGATCGTTTGGTTACGGTTAATTTGGCGCCTGCTAATCTTAAAAAACAAGATTCATTATTTGATGTTCCTATTGCGGTGGCGTTGTTGCAAGCTGCTCAGCTTGTAAAATTGGATAAAAGTTTTTTGGATGAAACGGTATTTCTTGGGGAATTGTCGCTGGACGGTCAAATTAGACCAATTATTGGAACCGTTTCGATTGTTCATGGGGTGTTGGGATTTGGCAAAAAACGCGTTGTTGTTCCATTACAAAATGTTTACGAAGCTCAATTGATAGAAGGAATTGAGGTTATTGGGGTTGAAAATTTAGTTCAACTCGTGGCGTGGCTTCGAGGTGAGATTACTCTTGAGCCTTCAGTGACAGACCTTAAAAAATTACTTGCCGTTCAGCAACGTTTTTTGGATGATTTTTCTCAGGTAAAAGGGCAGCGCCAAGCAAAGCGAGCGTTACAGCTTGCAGCTGCGGGATGGCACAATACATTGTTTATTGGATCTCCTGGGGGTGGAAAAACAATGCTTGCAAAAAGACTTCCTACCATATTACCGCAGCAAACGTTTGCCGAGGTGTTAGAAACTACAAAAATTTATTCTGTTGCTGGAAAATTCTCGCGAGATGAACTTGTCTATTCGCGTCCATTTCGTGCGCCACATCACACCATTTCGCAAGTTGGTCTTGTTGGTGGAGGTTCTCATCCGCAGCCAGGAGAGATTAGCTTGGCTCACAACGGGGTCTTGTTTTTGGATGAATTAACAGAATTTTCACGTACGACGGTCGAAACTCTTCGCCAGCCGTTGGAAGAAAAGGTGGTTCATATTTCCAGGGCTCAATATTCAGTTGATTTTCCCGCCTCATTTTTGCTGGTTGCAGCGCTCAATCCCTGTCCGTGTGGTTTTTATGGTGATGAATCAAAAAAGTGCAACTGCAGTTCGCAGTCAATCGAAAAGTATTTAGGAAAACTTTCCGGGCCGTTACTTGATCGACTTGATATTCATGTGCGAGTCGCATCGTTGTCATATGATGAGCTAAAAAATTCTTCAACCACAGAAAAAACTTCCGCCGAGATGAAAGCAGAAGTTGATATCGCTCGAGCATTTAGATGCAACCGCCAGGGCGATATACCCAACGGGCTTCTTTCTCCAAGCCAGATCGAGCAATTTTGTACATTAACCACAAATGCTGAGCTTTTGGTAAAAAAAATGTTTGATCGTTTGGGTCTGAGCATGCGTTCGTATCATAAAATATTAAAATTAGCGCGAACAATTGCTGATTTTGAGTCGTCAGAAAAAATTAATGAATCACATCTTAAAGAAGCGTTTTCGTATCGATGTTTTGATAGGCACCAATCGAAATGACCTTTGTTGGTATTGATATTGTAAAAAACAACCGTTTTTTACATTGGTATTTGTATTCAGATCGTATGCTGCTCAGAGTTTTTCATCCACAAGAGGTTGCGCAATTTAAAGAACTTTTTCTCCAAAATGCTGAAAGAGCAAAGCTTTTTTTGGCTTCCCGGTACGCGGTGAAAGAGGCTTTTTTTAAGGCCTATTCATCTTTTGTGATACAAAAAAAGAGTGATATTCCGCCATTTTTGACACTTTCGCGTTCTTTTTTTGTGGAAAAAAAAGAAAACAACCAGCCATTAATAATGATTACAAGTGAATTTCTTGCAGGCCTGCATGATATTTCTGTTTCTCTTTCCCATGAGGGCTGCTGTTCGTCGGCGGTTGTTGTTTTGAGTGCGTGTTAGTTTCTTATTGAAAACCTACTTTTTATGTTTTTGTAAAAAATGATTTTTTTTGGAGCAAGTGATATTTTTTGTGAGTTTTATGAAGGAAGATCTACATTTGAGGTTAGAGAAGCGTTTAATCTTAAAAAATAAAAAAGGTTATTGTTGATGATAAAAAGAATGATTGTTTTAGTGATGCTTGTTTGTGCATCTATGACCGTTGGAGCTGAGACTATTTCTAGTCACCGGTCTTCCTTTCCGGGGATTTTGAAAGTTTCGTTTGCGTATGAAGTGGTTGATACTCTTCCTGCGACCGAGCAAGAAATAGTATTTGGCATGGCGCATACCGATGAATTGTTGTACGAAAAGTTTGCGACATTTCAAGGTCGGTATGGTGTTGCGTCGTCGACCTCGCCTGCTATAAAAAAATGGTTCGATTTTATCGGCAGACGAATGACGGTTGTGCAGTTAAGTAGAGTCAAGGCAGATGAAACGATGGTTAAGTTTGTTGTGTCATCGATCGATGAAGCCTTTGTGGTTGGTTTTCGGTTGGAAAAACAAGCGCTGCGCTCTGTGGAGCAAGTACATGCACTTGTAACTATTTATGGGTGTGAAAAAGATGCACCTGGATATTTGCTAAACTTTTTGCAGTCTTGCTTTGTAGAAAAAGCGATGATGCAAAAACATTGGGGTAAGGCTTTGGTTGCAGGATTTGGCTTGGCCGCAGCCGTTTATTGGAAGCGTATTCCTTTAATCGCGCAATATAAAAAATGTTTAAATCGTCTTAGAAGAAGGGCGAACGGTCATACTGTTGCACCAAATGCTGGGCCCGCTGTGACCTATTTTCATCAGAATGATACAGCCCTTGGGCCTGTTTTAGCGGTTTCTACTCTTCCAACGCTGAGGGCACTAGCTGTTGTTGGGAATAACCAAATTTCAGATCAATCATTCGAGGCGGATATGGACAATGGAAAGAGCTTATTTACTCGAATTTTTGAGCTTTTTAATGTACCGCTGCGTGCAGATAATTCAGCTGGTGAATGGTGGGATAAAATGACGCAACTGCATAATCTTTTGGTGAATTATGGAGGAATTGATCTGCTTTTAAATCATTTTGAAACAGTTTCTAATGACTCAAATAAAAAATTGAGAAAACTTTTTTATGGAACAAATGGAATTTTTTGCAGATTATTTGCAGCTTGTGGGACAGTGAGCTTATACAAACGCGATGAACAACCGCTCGTTAAGACTATGAACCATCGGCGCGTGGGATATCGCTGGAGGGAGAGCGGTGTTATTAATATTAATGAGACAGCAGAGAACTTTGCGTGGACATTCATAGATTAAATAATTTTTAAAACTTTCATTAAGTAGGGTGTGGAATTTTGTTCTTCGCCCTACTTAATTTTTTATCATTTACTTTGAATCCGAGTCGTCTTTGAATTCTATTTCATCGTCTTTTTTTGATTCTTTTTTGTCTGAGGATTTATCTTTTTCTGAGTCTGCGGACTTCTTTTTTTCGCTTTTATCGGCATCTTTTTCTTTTTTGTCTTCAGATTTTTCGTCTTTGTCGACATCTTTTTTAGACTCTTTTTTTTCAGGTTTCTTTTCCGAATCTTTTTCTTTTTCGTTACCTTCTGCAGACCCGTTGAGTTTTTTTACTTCTTTTTTGAGGTTTTCGATTTCTTCGTTGTATTTTTCACCGGCTTTTTTGAATTTATCGACGATGGTTTCCATGCTTTCTTTTGCTTCTTCCATTTTTGTTTTAACTTTTTTTAAAACACCTTGGATAAGAATGACTGAAACGGTTGAATAAACAGTTGCAAGGCTGAGTATGCCCATCAAGATATTCCAAAGCAGTGGACTATATTTTCCTAAAAAACCTTTTTTCATATATATCCTATCTTTTTGACGGTAATAACAAGGTTTAGGCTGCCAGTAAGCGGAGCTTTATGACAATTATTTAGGCAAATATTTATTGTTGCTCAAGTTGTGAATAGGTTTTTACGCCAATCCAGGAAAGTAAAATAGCCATGCTCAAGCATGAAAATAAGTTAATGGTGTATGAGGGCGTTTCTATAAAGCTTGTTGCCACTAGAGTTAAGAAGATTGCCCAAGCGATTGGTTTGTTAAAATCGATTTGAGCCTTGATGTATTCCATTTGCGAGATGTTGGTTACTGAGCTGGTCATGGTTCCAAGGTCTGCAAGTGGCGATGTGTTGTTGCCCAAAACGGCGCCAGACAAAATTGCACCGATTGTTTTAAATAGCAGTATGTCAAATGTTCCAGATTGTAGATGAGCAAGCATCGGAATCGCGATTGGATAGAGCAGGGTCATGGTTCCCCACGATGATCCAAGACAAAACGCGGTTAAAGCTGAAACTGCAAAAAAAGCTGGTGGAAGATAGTTCATCGAAAAGAGTGGGAGTAGCTGCTCGATGATTATTTTTCCGATGGAAAGTTCTTGTGAAATGATACTGCTAAAGGTCCACGAAAGGGAAAGAATAATAATTGATGGGAACATCATTAAAAAGCCTTCCTTGAGGCATTCTAAAAAAGAGAGCAGTTTGATTTTTTTGCGAATAATAAACCAACTAACGGTTACCAAGAGAGTGTATATGCCACTCATAAACATCGAAAGTTCAAGTTTGCAGTTGTTGATAGCTTCAAAAAGGCTATTATTCCCAGAGATGAGATAGAATTTCCCGGTGTATAAAATTGCAAGAATTAATGAGGCAATCAGCGTAATAATTGGGATAAAAAAATCAGTCAGAGTTGCCGTATTTTTTTCTGGCTCAATAAAATGATGATGTCCCGTTGGTTCATGGTGTGAAGACTTGAGGTCTGCAAGATGCTGTTCATGTTGGGCGTATCCGATCAGAGTTCCTTCAAGTGTTGTTATCCATGTCACGATAATTAATGAAATAGGATAAAGCGCGAAAGGAATTGACCATAAAAAGACAAAAAAAGCATTCTGTGGGATAAGACCAGTTGTATCCATATTGATTCCAGCACTTGCAAGTGTACCTACGATTGCCGCACCCCAGGTTGAAAGAGGCATGATTGCAGCAATCGAAGTTGAAGTGTTTCCGATCAGCTGTGCGCATCTGACTCGGGCAATCCCAAACAAATCTGTTATTTGTTTCATCACAGAAGCTGTTGTGATGGTATTAAAATAGTCATCAAAAAAGAGAAATAATGCGAGTCCCAGAGTTGCGCATTCAGCTTGTTGACGAGCTTTGATGTATTTTTTTATGAATTGAGCGTATGCCGTGCTTGCCCCAGAAATTCTAATTATTTCAATAACGCATCCGACGGCGATTAAAAAAATAAAGATAAATAATCGAGTGCTAGAAAAGAATGCAGACAGATTAAAAAGGTTAAAAAACTCTATTTTTTCAGCAAATCGAGTAATCGAAAAAGTGACTGCTCCAAGTGGCGAAAAATCTTTATAAATAAGGCTTGCAGAAAGTATTCCCGAAATAAACGCAAGAACCATTCTTCGAGTTTGAAAGGCGATAAAAAGTGTAAGCGCAACTGGCGCAAGGGCCAAAATATGTTGCATGATAAAACCTCAGGGGAGCGTTGACACGGCAATGCATTTCTTTGGTAAGGTGTCAGCGTAATTTGAATAATAATTCTGAGAGTATAGCAGACAAGCTTTAAAATAGGAATTTATGCTCATTTTTGTTTACAAAGAGGCGAAGCAATGCGCGTAAAAAGTCTTTTGATTATTTTTTTGATTGGATCTTTTGTTGGGGCATCTGGGGATGTTTTTGAGACCAAGTTGGCAAAGGCTCGCTATCAAGATTTGAGTGGTTCTGAGCGCATTGAGGCATACGGAGATGTTTTGCGAGCGATTCATAGAGGGTTTGCAAGCGATGCTCAGGTTGGTGATTTTGTGCAAGCTGTTTTGGGGCTTTTAAAACAGCGGACCTTGGGAAATGTTTCGATCCTTAAGGGGTTGTTGGATCTTGTTAAAAATATACTTGCGTCCAAAGTCTCTGCCTTTACTGAGCACAAAGGTGTCTTTGCTTATTGGAAAGATGTCTTGGAAGCTGATTTACAGAAGTTTGCATTAAATAATGGTGAAATTATTAAAATGCGCTTTTTTAAAGAACGAGATAACTGTTTCTCGGTTCGTATGAAAAATAATATCCCTGTTGTTGAAAACGATCGAGCTGACGGACTTTCAGCTTATTTTAAAGTAGCCCTTTCTGGTGTTAGTCATCCGGGAGAGCAGCCGCAAATTATTTTGGGGGGCGATGCAATTGAACTTGTGCCGTTGTATTGTGAGCGCTCGGGAATTTGTTGTGCATTTGATGACGAAAAAGCGTTGTATTGTTTTTCTTCTCAGGGTGCTGAAGATAGTATTCTTTTGGCCGTTTGCTCTCCTGCACAAGAGCGAATGTATTCTCCCTTGAGTGTTGTCAAAAAAGAAAAAAATCCTTTGTATGTTGGCGAACAAGTTTCACTTCGTTCTTCAGGTTGTAATGCATGGGATGGTTGTGTTGAGCGTGTTGACACTGAAAAAGTAAAAAAACTTGAAAATGAAAATTTAGAGGCAGCTTTGAATCGTATAAAGTTGATGCCTGGAGCGAGCGAAAAAATTGATTGGATGATTGTTCTTGCGCCTAATTTGAATACTCGTATTGTTGAAAAAAATTACAAACTTTTTTTTAAAGTTCTTTCAACTATTTTTTCGGCAAGAATGACACTGGATAAAGATGCATTAGTAGCTGCTCGAAAATTGCTATTTCAGCTTTCTGTAAAAACAGGATTTGGGGAGCACAAAAAATATTTTTCTGAATGGCTGTACGATTTAAATCAGCGATTGTTAGCATACTCTTTGAAATATTCAGACTGTTTAAAAATTTCATCAAAGCAACAGCAAGGTTCTTGTTTTTCGATAATACCACATTTAGTTTCGCGCGCAGATGCTATTGCAAAAGAATTTAAAGTTGGACTTGGTGCACGACAATCTTTTGCTCCTGGATATGATTTATGTTCGCTTGTTTCTTCAGTTGGAAAAACAGGACCTATTTTTTATGGTGATGAAGTAGAGTTGTCATTCCCCCATCTTGATGAAATTGGTGAAGTGCGATGCGTGGTTAAGGTGGATGGAACTCAGGGACGCTTGCAGGCTTCTAGTTTAGAAGATCTCGGAGAGGGAGATGATACTCTTTTTGTTGTTTCGTCTCCATTCTTTGGCATCGATGAAGTTTCAGGACCGCTTGTTGTTGGTGATGAATGTATGCTGAAATCAAAAAAAACGGGTCTCGTGATAGGCTTTTTGAGGGGTGATGGCGCTGATGGTTGGTCGAACTTGGTTTCGTGTGAGCGATCTTCTCATTCTAAAAAATCAGTTGTTTTTACCGTGTCAAAAGTTGAAGCTGGGGGTGTTGAAACTGTTGTTACGCAATCATTTTTTTCAAAGCTTTCGCAAATAAAATTAGAACAATCTTATGTGGTAAAAATGGAAAAGTTATTACGAATTCTTGATGGTATGAGTTTAAAAATATCGATCGATGATCGAAATGACTTTTGGGATATTATGATGCTTCTTGTTGCCGATAAAAAACATATGTCTGAAGGTGAAATTAAGCAGTTAGTTGATTTGCTTTTAAAAATAGTATCGGTTGCAAAATTGAATGGATTTTCTTCATGGATAATTCGAGCCGAGCAAGCATTTATAGATGTTGAGTTTTATAAAAAAGTAAAAAGAGCCTTGTCTTCTCCTGGCATGGATAGGTTTAAAGAAATGCTTCAACTTGTAGGTGATTTGAAAAAAGTTTCAAAATCAGAATCGGAATATTTTTTGGAAGAGCTTCGTTTATTAAGAAAATATAAAAAAGATCAATCAAAAGCTGCAAAATTATTACTTATGCATGTTTCTGAAGAAGTTGGTGCCGCGAACGACAAAAAATAGTTGTTCTTGAATAAGGGATTAAAAAAGATTCGGTATTAAAAAAAGAATCTAAATTAGATATTGATTTTTGTATTCTTGAACGCATACCATTCTCCCCTGATATTGATTGCTAGCGGATGCAGGATATTTGGTGATGGCGATTAAGTTTGTTTTAAGAATATTTTTTTTAATAGCATCATTGTTTGTGCATGATTTTAGTTTGTTTGCGAGTCAGCCATCTGTTAATAAAAAAACAGTTCCAACTAGGATGCGAGAAGGACAGGCTGTCGGAGGTGGCGCTTTTGATATCCAAGCTTTTAATAAAAAAATCCGAGGCACTAGGCTGGAGCCTTTGCCTGCATCAAAAGGAGCTCGTGTTGGAACTCTGGAAAGTCAACTGAAGAATGTTAATTTTTTGTCTTATGGAAGTGTTATTACATTATCATCGGCAAATGACACTCTTGATGATTATTTTTCTAAAACAAAAACGACGAATAGTGTTACATATAGATACCGTGCAGCACATCCAACAGGAATTATTTCAGTGGAAGCTCCGGTTAATAATCAGTATCCTGAGTCGAGCAGAGTCGATAATCTTTTGAACCCTGAAAAACGACTGACCGCAGGACCTGGAATTGAATGGGCAAAGGGCGGTGATGTTGGGATGCTTGCATTTGCGTCTGCCGCTCCAGCATACGCCGAAAATCAATATTGGATGGTAAAAGGACCGCACAAGGATGGCGATAGGTTTAATAATCCTTTAGAACCTTTGGTTATGTATGGTTCAGAAAATCAGCTTCGCTTAGAGAACGTTGTTCGCAAAGGAAATCTTGCGTTAACTAATATAAAATCTCCCTACAGTCTTATTTTTGAAGGTACTTCAAGCCCGGTAAAAGATAAATATACTTTGGTAAATCTTGCAGGAAATGGTTCTGGCGTTGGAACTGTTAATGATAATTGGTACATGTTGACTCACAAGGGAGACAAGTATGACACATCTTTGGTAAGTACCGGAGTTTCTTATGTATTAAAGGGCGCGTATTTTGCTCTTGCAAGTAATATTTCAGGAACAACAAAGGCTCTTGCTATGCCGGTTTATTCTAAAGATTCAGAACCTGACTTTGGTGTTGGGGTAAAGATAAAAGAAGATACTGATTGGACAACTCAGAAGGGGGGTCCTGCTGTTTGGAGTTTGGATTTAGGAGTTGATGAAGTTACCGCCGTTGGTGGAAATGTTGATCAGGGTGGGCTTCAGGGGCAAATTGTACAAAAGTTTAGTGTATATGTTTGGGGTGCTAACAAGCGGGCGTTCTTTAATACAGATAATCCAGCTATGTGTATTGATACGTATAAATCAAAACCAAGAAGTTGGCTTCCGGTTGTGAATGGGTGGATGAGGACTACAGAGCCTCAGGCGCTAGCAAATACCTTTTTTCAGTGGCCAGGGGATGGCAAATGGGGTGTTGGTCGAGTTTCAACTATTAATGCTTTCCCAGCTGCACGAAATGGGATTGATTTAGGGCTATCGAGTTGGACGGGAGCTTTGCAATTTAGATTTAGAGCTCAACGAATAAAAGGTGGTGCATGGTCTCATGATGGAGCTAAAGACCCAGATCATGGCGTGTATATGACTCAGCCAATTGGGGGAATGGATGTTTCGAAAAAAGAGTTACCTTGGAAGATGCCTAAAATAAAAGGAACGCCAGATGGTAACTTTGACGCAATATCAGGGGTGCGGTCTGTTTTGGAGGTTAGTGCGCGAGCAGGTGATTTGGCAATGGGAACAGCGGGATCTGTCATGACGCTATGGCGTCTTAAAGATATTTTTCCTCGAGAAGTATTACAGCGATGTGCTGGACGAGGTGATGCGGATGCTATCGCGAAATTGAAAAAATTTTATGGTATAACAATGCCGACTTATGTTCCATTTGATTCGAGTAATTTAGAGTCAGAGAGTTTTTCTGGTATCAGATATGGGGCTGTTTCGTTGTTGAGACACGTTGAGTCTGGAAAATATTTAGCGGTGAGTAATGTTGCTCATCCTTCTTATCCAGGAGTGTTTTATCTTACCTGTGTTTCGGATAAGTCATCTGCTGGGCAATGGATGGTTGCGCCGGGAATAGGACTTTCTGCTCAACAAGGTGGGGTTGCAGTTGGTGCAGGTGATGGAATTCGCTTGGTTGATCGTGTTACAAAAAGAACGTTGCTTGCTGTTCAGAAGCAACCGCCACTTTCTGTAAACTTTGCGGTTCCAAATCTTGATATGTTATCAACTCCTTCAGGAGATTCTCTTTTGCGGGTTTATGATGTTCCTGCTGTTGCATGTAGTGGAAATCCTCCTGATGAAAAACTTCAGTATCCTGCAACAAATTGGATTGTTTATCCTTCTTTTAAATCTCCTTCTGCGGGAGCAACAGGAGCTGCGGGTGCATCTTCATCTCCAATTCCTCTTGGTATTTCATTTTTCAATCAAGCATTAAGTGGCTATTTAACCTCGGTTAATGGATATCTTTTCAAGCCTACAGAAGGATCTTCTAATTGGCTGCAAGAGGTGACTGTCTTTGATAATGGATCGACAACAATAGCGGATGTGGGTTCTTTTGGTACTTGGGCACTAGAGGATGTTGTTCCAGCGCCTTCTCCTCAGGCCGATGTTTCTTCAGCAGGATTTGCAGGGCCGTTTGCTCTTGTTGATGGATCGCAGTTGAATTTGGTTTCTGTGGCAGCAGGTTCAGATGGTTGTTTGTATGGTGTTGATGGTTCTGGAAATGCTGTGAAGGTTGATTTGGTTAAAAAAACAAGTGAACAACTGGCTTCTGGAATCAAAAAAATAGTTGTTGGAACTGATGATGCTATCTTAATGCTCAAAAATGATGGAACAATTGTTATGAGACCTTCAGGTGGAGCTGACCAAACTATTGCTGGTTGCATGGGAAGAGATATCGCAATCGGTTCAGCAACAAAATTTGCTGCAGTTTCTGTAGATGGTGGAAGTCTTGGAAACTTGATGTTAAATCAAGGGCAGCAGCTTCTTGCGAGTTCTCAAAAATGCTCTTGTGTTGATATTACAGACGATGGATATGTTTTTGGGGTGGTAACTAACGCTGCTGATGGAAAATCTCATTTATTAATTGCTCAGCAGTCAAATACTTCTTCGTGGCAAGATGTTTCCTTGGCTGCACTCGGTGAGGATATTATACGGATTTCAGCTGGTAGTACTCGTTTTATTATTTTACATGGCGAAAAAGGAACATTGTGGAGATTGGCTCAAGCAAAAGGCGAAGAATTTTTTGGAAATCCTTCTTTGTTGTTGTCAAATAGTGCACAGCTTGCGCAGGCGTCTTCTTGGGAGAAAATTACCATTAATCAGGCAGCTGCAAATACACCAGCAAGACCATTAATTGTTGCAGATGCATCTATTTCATCAAATGGATTGTTGGCTGTTCTTGCGGGCCAAGTAGCAGCAAATTTTGATTTTCAGGTCTTTACTCTTTCGTTAGCTCCGTGGCCAGAATCAAATGTGATGTTTAATTTAAAAGTAGAGAGAACGCCTGCGGTTGTTACGCCTGCAGGCGTAATTTCATCCCCGGCTGTGTATTCAAACCGATTGGTGTGCGATAGTGCGAGTGGTCATTTGGTTGCTGTTTCTGATGCAAATAAAATTCAAGCGTCTGGTGGTGCGGGGCAATTCTGTTTGATTTCTTCAGATGGCTACGTGACAATGCAAACCAAGAGTACTCTTGCTGTAAGAGTTGGAAATATTCCTCTTGGTTTGAAAAAAGATGATCCTCTGCAAAATCTTAATTTAATGACCGGCAAGACGGCATCTGGAGATGCTCTTACAAGTGGGGTTGCTCTTGAAGCTAGCGTTGAGCAAGATCAATTGTCGGTAGGTTTTGGTGGTACTAAGTTTAGGGCTGATGATACTGCAGCGCTTTTAGAAAAATTCATGTTTTACGCTGAGGGACGGCCAACTGCAGGTGGGCAGCAAAGATTTAAATTACAAAGTAAGGCAACTGGCGGCTTTTTACAGCTAGATCAAACAACATCAAAAGTCGTTTCTTTGAAAAAGGTTGATGGAAAAGCTGCGGTGATTACTCGTGAAGAAGGATCGATTTTCCTTCTCTCTCCACTAGCCGCAACTAATTTAAGATTACAGCAATCTCTTGTTGGTAAAAATCCTCGCGAGACTATGGATGTTCTTGAGGCAGCGTGGTTGGATCAGGCAAATTTTGTAAATGGAATTGATTCATTTTTAACAGTTGTTGAACGATGGCTTGAGGGTTTAAGAATTTCCCCTGCTACATGGACAGATTTTACAGAGACGGTTAGTGATTGGGTAAGTCCTATTGATAAGCTTAAAAAGTCTATTACGGCGTGTGCTCGATTGAATATTCTTCTTTCTGATCAAAGTCTTTTAAAGAATTCAATAGTTGCACAATCATTTGTTGATCAAGGTGATTCTACAAAAATCAGAAAAATTGATTCTTCTGAAAAAATTGCAATTGTGAGGGCTGCTTGTGATCCAAATGCTACTCCAACAAATCTTGGGTTAATTAAAAACGTTAAAGATGGATCGATTATTGCGTTGCGTTCTGTTTGGGGTATCGATGCAAACGGAAAACTTACTAGCGCAAAAGCAAGTATTGTTAATGACTTGTATGTTTCTGTCGATGCATCATCTGGGAATGTAAAATTAGCAGATATTACTATGTTGGATTTATCAGCTCAGTTTTATATGAAAGTTGTTCCATCACCTCTGGCTTCATCTCGAAATGTTGATGAAGGGCGTGATTCTAATGATATTCAGCGCTGGATGTTTCAGGCAACAAGTGCAACGGATGCAGCAAATAAGCGCTTGAATGTTCCAGCTATTCCGACGAGTCTGGTTTTAGATTCTCGTGAAACAGCATTAAAGCGATATATTCTTCAGTGGACTGGCCTTGCGGGGGTTGATCAGCCTTCGTTATTGCCGGCATATTTTGATGTTCAAAATGTTGGAGAAAGACTTGCGTCTGTTGTTGTTTTACAAAGTGCTGTAAATAGTGGATATGTGGGTGTTGGGAGAACTGATGTCGCAACAAAACTTAAAGAATCATTGGTTGTTGATGATTCAACCGATTTTGTTTTGCGTACTCAGGATGCTGTTCCTTCAGGAAATGGAAATGAGTTTACGCCAACGCCGTTGACGCTTGCAGATGCTGCAAGGTTTGAAATTGTGATTGTAACACCTGTTATGCAGCAGCTTTCTGAGGCGTTTAAGAAAACAACTTTTGATGAGCAAGTTGCGACATTCTTAGATGTTTCTTCAAAATTAGAAAAAGTTGTTGATGCTATTACATTTTGTGATGGAATTAGTTCAATGATTCGAGCAACGGTAAGAAATTCTCAGGATTCTTGGAATAAGTATGTTGGCAATCGTCCAGCGAGAGAAAAATTGTTAGCATCAGTTGAAAACATTAAGCGACTCTTTAGTGCTGATTATAATTCAAGCGCATCTGCATCAAAATCTTACATAGATGAGTTAGTAAAAGTTCTTGATGTTGCGCGTGTTCCAAGTTTTGGAAAAACAAAAAATCGTACAGAAATTATTGTTGACTTAGAAAAACAATTGACAGATCTCTCTGGTCCTGGTGCGACAGAAAAATTTGTAACAAATGGCAGTCCAAGAACATTTATTACATTACTTCAGCACGGGGTTAATGATTGGTTTACGAGTGCAGGAATTTCTGTTGACGATAGTAAGATTCAGCAAGATCGACAACGACTTGCGGCTCTTATTGATGGATACAAAAAAGCTCTTGGGGTAAGTCTTTCAAAAGCAGATGCTGCGTCGTTGGATGAATTTACAAAAACATTAAACAACTCAAAAGCTCAGATGAATCCTGTCGATCTTCTTCAAAACATTATTACAGCAAATACAACAAATGGATTAATCACCTTTGGTGCGGATACAAAATATTCGTTTATGAGCAAGATTTGGGAATTGTACAAATCTAGTACTCTTGATCCAGAGGGTGGAGCAGCTTCTGTTGTTGATGGAAAAATTATAAGTCGTGGTGTGATCTTTGGGTTAACTCCAGCGCAAATCACTCAACTTACAGAGTTGTTAAGAAGTGTTTCTAAGGCACCAGATTCGCCGACCGCAGTTGGTGGACCATTTTTTGCCGATGATGCAAAAGGATCTATTAGAAGTGGACTTGTCAAAGATGGTGGCTGGGGATGGACTAATCAGCCGTTTATGGATATTACAAACACCCAGGTAATAAATCAGTTGGCACTGTTTTTTGTTGCTCCAACATTTAGTGAATTTGTTTCAACCTATTTGCAGTATTTAGCTGCAAATCAAGATAGTCTTGCGACTCTTGCAACAAGTGGAGATGAAGCATCGTTGATGCAGGTTGAGCGGTTTGTTGTTCGATTGTTGGGTCTTGCCGAACAATGGGCTTCGTGGCAAAAAGCTGCAACAGCTCGGCAACAACGGCAAGAATTGAATCAATTTAAAACATTGGTTCGAGCTGTAAGATCTTTTGTACGGTCTAGTCCTGAATTGAAGACACGGGTAGAAAAACTTTTGGGAGTTATTCAGGGTGCTATTGATCAATTAAGTTAACGGTATTTGGTAAAAAAAGAGGAATGTCCTAATGATAAAAAAGATGAAAATTCTCTTGTTTGTGATTTCTTCGGTTGTTTGTTTTGGTGTGTCTGCAAATCAAACGGCTGATGAAAAAGCAATACAGGCAGCAAATAAAACAGTTGATGAGGCTTTAGCCAATACAACGAGTATGTATAATTTGGTTGCTGCTGCAGGAGACTATGCTTACAGTGATGCAATTGCATTAATTTCTCCGATGGCGGATTTAATTACAAATCCAGTATGGTTGGCCTTTAAAAGAATTAATAATGCTGAAAAAAGAAATAATTATCTAAAATTATTATTAAATTTAACTTCTGGACTGATTGATAATCGTGAGCGTGCATCTAAGGCTGATAACATGGCCCTGCAAGATGCCCTTGATGCTAATATGAGTAGCGAAGATTTTGTCTTAGCCCTGGGTTCACCATTTAGTTCTGATGAGCTAAAAGCTCAGCTTACAACATTGGTAAAAAATTTTGCAAAACCTGTTACGAAAAAACAAGATACAAAGTCGATTGTTTCATTAGTGCTTTTGGGACTAGTTAAAGCACAAACTCCAGATAAAGATGTTTTTGCGAGAATGGCTGATGTGGTCAACCGAAGACTTGATGATGATGAAGTTGTGAATATTATTAACGCCTCTGGAGTATCGGTTCAGTCATTTCAGTTTCAGTCTGATGGATCTGTTCCTTCGGTATCGTCAGTTAATTTTTTTGATGCAACAAATTTTGATGTTGATAAAAAAAGATATATAAATGGATTTTCATATGAGAACTCTTGGGCATCTCTTCGCAGTATGATTGAAAAAGTATGTGGCCATGCGGTGTACAGAAATTATACTGATTCTATTGATCTTGTCAGTGTTTTTAATAAATCGGTTAATGGTGTTCAGGCATTACGAACAGAGTTGCTTGCTCGTTTGGTTGCTCCTTTCACGATAGACGAAGTGGCATTATGTATTGATCGTTTGTCATCGATAGATCCATTTAAAGGTTTGGATGTTACGCGTTTTGTAAATAGAGTTCGGTTAATTCGTCATTTGATTAGTAATAATTTATTAAAACAAACAGCCGCAGCTGCAAAGACGATTCGATTGCGTATTCAATTTGTCTTGCAATCAAAGATTAATGATCAAAACACAGCAGAAGCATCAACATCGGTTGCGAATGTAAGAAAAGAAGTTCAAAATTTATTGGATGTTATCGGTTCAGAAGCATTTAATGATCAGATTCCAGATTCTGGAACAATTGTGGCATTGCAATGGAAAAATCCAGCAACTGGTTTAAATCAATATGTTTCTGCGGGTTACTCTCAAGAAAGAAAAGCATGGTTGTTGAATGCTACGAATACCGATTACATAGATGATACTGCGTTATTTTATGTTATCTCAAATGGTGACAAAATCGGATTTCAGTGTGTTTATACCACAGGTGCAAACAAAGAAGCACCTGGATTTATAGCTCAAGATTCGGTTGCCGCGAGTGGCGCTTCGGGTATTTTAAAATTTGCTGCGATGGCAAATAATCCAGCAAGGGCAACAGCGCCTTCAGTTGAATATTTAAAAGCGAATAAATCGGTACAGTTTTTTATGGAGGGAACGCGAGATTCAGCCTCATTTAAAAGTGGATCGTTTGTTTCTGGTGTGACTCAGCAATCAGGGTATTGGTCGGTATCTCCAGAGGGAGTAATTAGAACTTTTAATCCCGGCACAATGTCTCCTTCGGGTGCTGTTGTTGATGGCAGTTTAGTTGCAGGTCCTTGGGAAACCTTTTCATTGGTGATGGTCGATCAATTTTTTATTGATTTAGCAAAAATACGAAACGCTGCAGAAGACAGTGCAAAAATAGATTTTTGGCGCAATTCATTAAAGCAGGTAGCAATTGATCAATCAAATCTTGGAGTTGCAAAACGACTTGCAGTTGTGAGTGAAATGTTAAAATTTATTCAATCAAAAGATTTTCGTGCCGAAGATTTGGGAAATCTTGCGCAAAAATTCTCTGATGCGTTGTCATTTGCATCTTCTATGTTGGCAACGGCTTTGGCAAAAGAAGATTCTTTACGCATGACTTTAAGTAAGTTGCGTGCGGAATTTGATATTCCTGTGCAGAAAAAAACAGATGGATCGGTTGCTGCTTTGCCTGTTGGATTGCCTCTTGATGGTCAAGCGGTTGTATTGTTTGTTCCGCAGCTTGCAGGTTCTTCGAGTGGAAGATATTTGGAAGTTGTTCAAGAATCATTGGATCCTGAAAATCCAAGTTACGTTCTGAGGGCTTCTGCTTTAGATCCTGTTTCTCCAGAAGCACAATTTAAAGCATCGGTTTTCAGGGATTTTGTGAGCTTTGAATCTATTGCTTATCCGGGAAATTTTTTCCAGGTTGGAGTTCCTGATGATAATTATAAGAATCTTGTAAAAGAGGCTCGTGCACTGAGAACGAGAGTTGGTTTGAATTCTTTAGCAAAAGATAGTTTGGGTTTAACAACCGGGTTTTGGGATGTTGCAAACAGGACGGCGCGATTACAATTGATAGATAATGGAAATACAGGGTCGGAGTATTTTAGATGCGTTGCTAACCGTGCCTTTTTACGTGTTGATTCGGATGGTTTTGTAAGAACATATGATGTAACAAAAGTGGCAGATGCTACTCCTGCTGCAATTGTTGGAAAAGATGCAACTTCTATTCCGTCATTGGCAACACCGTTTCAGGTTATTCCAGTAAAAATGTTATATACAAAACTTGGTGATTTACAAAAACAAACGGAAGATCTTGGTCGTGTTCAGGGTTACAAAGCTTTAATTGCTCAAATCGAAACAAATGATGACATCTATGTGTTGTTTGATGAAGTTGGTGGTTATTTGGATAGTAAACGAATTGACTCAAAAACCTGGACGAAATTTGATAGCAATAGTGCATTAAAGAATGCTGTATTGGATTTATTAAAACAACTGAGAACATCATTTAAAGATGCATTAAAAACAAAGGCTTTAAAAAATCGCTTAGGTGATATTGAAGAAAAATTTGCAATAGCTCCAGTATTTTCTTCGCAAAGCTTGCTTAAGGATGGCGATGTTATTGCTTTGGGTTGGAAGGACGACACTGGGGTTACTCGATATGTTTCTTTGCGCTCAACTGATTTTACAGAGTTAAAGGATCGGATTGGTGGAACAGTACCAGAAGAGCTGTTGAACTTTGCAGGGAAAAAAATAACACAGCTTGAAGCTGGCGACTTGTCTCCAATTGATGGAAAAACTCATTTTAAAGTGCTTATTCGTAAAAATACTAATCTTCTTACATTACAATCGATGATGAATCAATCGAATATGCAGGCGGTAAGTGATGGGTCTTTGATTGATATTGAAGATCGATACAGCTCATTAACTCCAGTTTCAAAAACAGCATTCGATAAAGCTAAAAATGATGTTTTGGGTGTTGGTATTATGGGTATGAATTTTGATAATGATGTTTCAGACCAGCGTATTATCGAAGAATTTACAGCTGTTGCGGGAGAAACATCTATTTCGTTTAAAAGTGTTGCAACCGGTGGTTTTGTTTCGGTGAGCCCTTCAAACAGAAGATTGGTTACAATTGATCCGATTACTATGCATAAATCTGGGATGGAACGAGCAGGGGTATTGGTTCCAACGGCGCGTGAACAATTTATAATAATTCCTGTTTCTGATTATATCGTAAGGCTTGGTGCAATTTTAAATGAAGCTGATGTTACAGCTCGATTTGCTAAATATTTGTATTATGTCGCAGGGGCGGTAACGGATGCAGATCGTAAAGTATTTATAGATTCTATCGAACAAGAAATCTCTCAAATTACCGCAACCGCTGAAAAATGGAGTGTCTTTTTGAATGATCCATCGAATGCGGATGCACGTGCGAGTTTGGCTGCAATTGTTAATCAGCTTGAACAAGATCAAAGTTATCAAAAAACCTTTAAAGCCGATATTGATCGACTTTCTGCAAAACTGGATGCTGGGTATGTAGGAACGGGTGTTGGTGGAGTTCCGGCTAAGGGATCGATTATGGTTCTCAGAACGATGGGAGCAAATCCAAAATATGTTCGAGTGGTGCCAAGTCAATTTGATGGATCTGTGTATGTTCTTGCCGCAGGCCTAGATGGTGGAGATGATTTGTTTGATCCTTCGTGTCAATTTATTACCGATGCAAAAAAGGGCATGCTTGGTTTAAGATCGACGCTTGTGCCAAATACCTATGTTAAATCGGTTGTGGTTGATTCTGCCGCGGGAGCAACCTGGATTGCTGCTAAAAGAAACGCTCAAACAGAAATTTCGTTAACGGGGAAAACTTTTGCTTCATTGTCTCAATCTGATGATCAAACATTTAAGCTTGAGGTAGTTGATCCTATTGCAGGAACTGTCCAGCTCATAAATACTGCAACAGGAGGGTATTTATCATGGGTTACCGGTACGGGTTTGCCGTCTGAGCAGCAGCCTGCCGCCGTGCCAACTGATTCAAAAGAAACACAATCAGTTAATTTTGTTGTTAGTTCTCGATTGAGGACAGTTGATCCTCTGACGTTAAAACCATTTGGTAAAAAAACAGTCGTTGTGAGAAATACAAATTCAGCCGCAAATGAGGACATTGGTGGTACCACATTTACAATGACGGTCTTTGATGAGTATTACAAAATGTTGTTAGCAGCACGAAGTGAGAAAAATTATATTGCACGGTTTGCTGTTTATGCGCGAATTCTTCCATTGGTTAAATCAAGCGAAGAGTTGCGTATCTTCTTGGCTGAGTTGTCAAAAATGGTTGATGTTGCGCGAAACGATAAAGACTCTCAGGTTTGGAAAGATTTTAGCAGCGAAGAAGTTAGATCGAAGTTCAATAATTTATTAACGTTAGTGCAAGACAATTTTGGGGTAATGTTGTTTGATTCTGCAAAAAAACCAACAGAATTGGGCAAGGTTCTTATTTTCTTGCAGAATTTTGAATCTAATGAACAAGTTATTTCTTATAACGATCGATTCTTGGGTCTAAAAAATTATCTAGATTTCTTGCTGACGCCAACATGCGTTGATGACTTTATGATGAATTTGACAGCATTAATTAACGACAGAACGGATGCGGTTGTTATCAAGCCAGCAACAAGTTCTTCTCCTGCAGCATTATCGTTTGATTTGATTACTACTGTTACAACGTGGGTATCTGAAGGGGTCTTTTATAATAAAATTATTAATCAAACAAAGAAAAAAGAGGCCGTTTCCGCATTAATGGAGCAGGCTAATCTTCCTGTAACGTATGCTGAATTTATTAAATATTTAGATACTCGTTGGATTGGTGGAAAAGATCGCTTTACTGCGAATGAAAAAACATATGTTCTTTCCTTGTTGGATAGGGTTGTTGCTGTTCCATGGCTTGCATTGGCATCTGCGCAGGACTATGATTTGGCTCAAGCTAAAGACTTGTTATTCCGAGCACGAGCAAATCAATTACGAGATGATGCTGATGCGGTTGCAAAAGTAAATGCGCTTCTTCCTCGGTTGGTCTATCCACTTATTTCTGGCACAGCGTTTATGGTTATTGTTAATGATGTTATGAGGGCTTTACGATCTGTTAAAGACCAGAATTCCGCGGCATTTACCGAAGCAAGAGATGTCTTTATTAGAAAAATTTCACTCTGGAAGACGCGTGTTATTTTGAAGGGCGCAGGTCAGCTCGATCTCTTTAATTTTGCAACGTTACTTAACAGTATGTTGAATGATCCAACAATTGCTCCAAAAATATCAGGCAATTTGCGACCGGTTCTGAGTGACGTGGTGGGAGAGCTTTCTGCGCAGGGTATTTCATTCACCATTTCAAATGGCGCAGATACTGGTGTTGATAGTTATGGATCGGTTGATAGTCCAGCGGCTTCAACCGCACCTAAGCCATCAGTTGGACTTGTAAGCTCAAGTGGTATTGGCATCTAATTTTGATGGGGGGAGTTTTTACTCCCCCCATCATTTTTTGTAGATTCTTGTCTTAAAAATAAAAAAATTTGAGAAATCATTGATTTGGCCCCGTTTCTTTTGAATATTGTTGGGCTGATCTTTGAGTTGTATTTAAAAGAAAATTTTTATTTATGCTCAGCGAGCTTAGGTAATTAAAGGACATAATTGTATGATGAATTTTTGTAAAGTATGGCGACTAGCCGTTGTTTTTGCGGTTTTTGGAGCTCTTTTTCAGCATCCATTGAAGGCTAATCAGGTTTCGCTTCTTGATGCTGCTTCAAATTATTCAAAAGCTATAAAAGCCGCTGCTGCGAAATCATCGTTTATTGATGTGTATAATGCTGCAGGACCATTAGTTTTTGCAGCACCTGTAGATCTTGGCGCTGTTGTAAGAAATAATTGGTATCGAATTCCAACAACAGCTCTTGCGGATATTAGAGATGCTTTAACGAGTGTTGCCAACAGGTTATTAATTTCATACAAAACGCAAGATGAAAATTTTGCAACATTGTATGATGAAAATGTTGCTTTTCAGACAGCTCTTTTGAGTGTTAATGATACCTCGCGAATGTCTGACTCTGATACGATTTGGGTAAATTTTATTAGTGATGAAACGAATAAAGCATTTTATCAATTACTTACGTCTTTAAGACGTCGAAGAGATTTTTTCAGAGCTGCGATTGATCCAACAACGCTCGCATCATCACCTATTTTTTCGACCGCGGAAATTACAGATCCAGATAGTTTAATTAATAAATTACTTACAAAACCTGGATTGCCTGCTGGAGCTCCTGCAAATGGTGAATTGGTGATTATTAAGGTAAATGTTAACGGCGCTCCGCAATATATGAATGCTGTTTCAACGGATGATGGAATTGTTTTGGAAGCGACTGGAAAAGATCCATTAGATACAACTGCTGTTTTTAAATTAGTAGTAGATTTTGATGTTTTTGGTTTGCAGGTAAATTCTGCAGGGGGTAAGTATCTGAGCGCAGAAGATGTTGTTGCTTCTCCGGGATGGCTGCCAACAAAACGACAAAAAATTACACGTTTAGCTCTTTCTGGTACGGATTTTAGTTCATCTTCTCCTGTCGTGGGTAAATTTTTCTTGGAGCCTGTGAGTGGTGTTCAGGGGCAATTTATTGTTCGAAGTGCAAATTACGAGCCAGGTAGTGGTTATTTAAAAGTTGATATCGCTGGAGATTTGTCTGTTCGTGTCTTGGATCCAAATTCAAATTTATCTGCAGATGGAACATTTGTACCATATCGTGCTGGTGATGCAACCCCTATTTCTTTTATTAAATTTACAGCATTTCATAAGTCTTTATCGGATTTAAGATTAATCGCTGATGCATCGCAGCGGCTTACAAGTTACACGCGTCTTTTGGATAGTACTGCTATTTCAACGCTGGATGATTTTTTATTTTTAGTTGCCGAAGCTCAGATGTATGTTGACTCCAATCGGTCTAGCGCAGCGGGATGGAAAACGTTTTCTGATGCAGGAGGCATAAGTCTTGCAAAAACATTAATTCAAAAATTACGACAAAATATGGTGACTCAAAATTCCACAAATAGTGCTGTTTATGCTTTGCAAAATAACGCTATTTCGGCACTTGAGCTTTCTGTAAATGCTGGAATGAACACAACATCAGCAGGTCCGGCGTTTCCAGACGGATCTCCGATTAAAGATGCTCTTTTGGTTATTACTACTGGTGCTGGGACTATGGTTACGCTTGGTGATGGGGCTACGGTTATTTCGGCTCAAAGAGATTTGGTTGATCCTAATGCGCAATTTATTGCGGAAGTTGATGCCAATGGAAACGTCTCATTTAAGTCTCCTGTTGCAAATAATCGATATATTCAAGCGGGAGCTGTTACAACAAATGTTGCAGGGTGGTTAGCGCAAGCTAAGGCAGACATTGCACGTGCAACGTGTTTGCGTACAACAGCAGGGCAAGCAGAAAAATTTGTTTTAACTGCTCAGGGTTCTGCTGTAGGAATGTATTCGCTTAGAAATCTTGAAAGTCAGGGTTTTTTTTACGTTAACAAGGATAATGTATTAAGATCCCTGGATATTTCTGCGTCTTCGGCAACGCTTCCAGCGTACAAAGTTCCAGCAACGGTTTTTAGCTTTGTTCCTGTAGATGGTTTTATTAAAAGACTTTCAGGTTTGCGATCGGAGTCTCAGGATAAGGTGCGCTTTGATGGATATGTTACACTTGCAGAGCAAATTTTAACGAGTCTTCATGTAGATCTTCTTCTTCAGGAGTTGAATTTATTGGTAAGTGGTGCGGTAAAGTCAAAAGCAAAATGGGCCTCGTGGCAATCGTCTGGTCTTGATAAACTTATTTTAAGTTGGATGCCAAAGGGCTTAGCAGCTTATGTTGATAAAACGGTTTATAATGAAATTTTAAAAAAAATAAGCGATGGATACGTTGTTGATGTTTCGGCAAATGACATTTCTGGTTTGACCGCAGGAGATATTGTTGTTCTTCAGGTTGCGGACCAAGAATCAGGATTTTTGCAGGTTCAGCAAGACGGTACAGTTAAAGTTGTTTCAGGAGATGCTTATTTATTAGATCCTTCTGTGCAAATGGTTGTGGTTAAAAGCCAATCAGATGGCAGTGTTGTTGGATTTCAGTCTCCTTTTTTAAATAATCTTGTATTGCGCGCGCCCGATATTGCTGTTCCTTTTGGTGCAAGTCCTTCAGATTTATTAACGGACCGATTGGCAGGGATGAGTTGTGCAAAATTTGATGGGCAATTTGATGCGGCAGCTGCATTTGAAATGATTCCAGTAAGAGAGCCTGGTAAAATTTCTATAACCGTATCGGCCGGAAGTAAATTTACGTTGAAGCGAAAAGATAAAGATGGATTATTAAAAGTTTCTGTTGATGGATTGGTACGCTTTTTTGATGAAAGTTCAACGGTTGCAGTTTTGCCTCCAGTTCAAGATGTTAGTGCTACAAAAATATTTTATACAGTTATTTCATCTCTTCAAAAAAAGCTGACTGATATTAGAGTACTGTCTGATGATGCGGCAAAAGTAACTGCTTATCGAGGCTTATTGTCCGCAGTTGTTACACTAGGTGATTTAAAATTAGTTTTATTTGAGCTTAAAAACTATATCCAACAGCCTCGAGTTGATGCCAAGTCGTATATGAATTTTAAAAATGTTGAAATTCCATTTATGGAAGTTTTGAATCAAATTGCAAAATCGTTTGCAAATTCTTTGACTCAATTTCCTGCGGATGCACAAGTTCCAACTATAGATTCACTAAAAGCCTTGTACAATGCTCAGTTGGTTCAGGACATTCCAGCGTCTTTTTCTATGTTGGCGCCAGCTGAAAAAATTACAACTCTTGAGGGATTGTTTCCTTCTGTTACAACGGCAGATAAAGCGACTCAGTTTTTGACATTATTTGGATTGGCAATGGTCGATAGACCAATGTTTAATGAATCTCTTTTCAATAAAATGAAAAGTTTACATCAAGCAATTTTGATGAATGATTATACGAAAGTTAATACTCAAAATGCGCCGGGAGGATCTGTAAAATTACTTGATTTCTGGGGGCAGCAACTTGCAACGCCAGTGCAGTTTGCTGATGTTGTTGTGTTGCTTCAGCCTTTGGCAGAAAAAATTAGACAAATTAAGCCTGCGAGTTCAATTGATGATGTAACAAAAAATTTATTTGTTGCTTATGCAACTAGGCTGACAGCATTGCTTGATTCTTCGACAGATGAAACGCGCGCTACGGTTAGTGCTGTTCTTGATTCAGCGGCGTATACCTATTTGTTTGATAGAAAAAACAACTTGGTTCCGGTGAGTAACTTAATTAAAAATTATGTAAAAGCTCAAAATGTTCCAGCATCATTTAGTGCGTTACTGGATACGTTAGATCAATTGCTTAAAAATATTTCAGCAAAATCATCATCTGCAGATATGGAGAAGTTTATTACCGAAGCAACAGCTGCAGTAAATCAACGCGTTAAGGGTGTTGAATCAGATATTTCGCGGTTGAATAAAATTTTGGATGATTCTTTGTGGAATCCTCAAGTATTAAATCAAAGACCAGTTGGTGCAGGAAAACAGCGATTTGACGCTCAGATTAATGGATTGATAGCTATAGTAAAACAACCAATTCCATTTTCTGAAATTGTACAATATTTGTCAGAGATGTTGGATAAAAATGCTTCTTTTGCAGAATCAGATGTCAGTTATTTTGTTCTGAGGGCTGGTCAGCTTACCGCTCAACGAGCAGGCCAAAGTGATCCAGGGGTTATTGATGCGGCTATAAAAGTTGTAACTCGGGGTTCGAGATATCAGGTTTCTGCTCAGCGCCAACAGCTTGATCAGTTAATTGCTCAATTAACGAGTTATAAAGCGTCTTTAACTGGATCGGCAGAAGAAACGTATATTCAAAAAATTAATACAATAAAAGCCAAATTAACGGTGCTTGATACTCAGGGCGCAACTCGTCCGTTAAGTGATTCAGAAACACAGGGCTTTTTTGATGATTTGCAGAATTTAGTCGAAAACAAGCTTGATGGAACTCCTTCTCAGGTTGATAATTTAATTGGATGGCTGACCTCGAGTGCTGTTGGAACAAGTCGACTTATTTTTAGTAAACAAGATGGCATGTCTTTGATTCAGAAAATAGTTTCATCTTTACAGATTCAGGTTTCGATTTCTGAACGTGTTGCAAACTTACAGCAAATGCTTAAACGATATCCGCAGTTTGTTGATTCTCAGCTCAAAATGGACTTTTTGGAAAAAGCAACTTTCTTAGCCTCGATTGATGCTCGACAGCAAGCGGCATCTGAGAAGTTTGATCTTAAAACATCTCTTGGGCAAATCTTGGCATTTGCAAAAGCTAATCAATTTGGAAGTGACTCGAGTGCTCAGACAGGAGCTCAAAACATTGATGCGATAGTTTCGCAGTTAAATGCACCATTAAATCAGGTTTTAGCGGGATCTTCAGATCAAACTGTTGTTGCTCGATTAACTGCAAAATTTTCATCATTAAGTTTTTCAACAAAGGTTTCTGAGCTTAATCGAGGATCTTCTGAAATAGTTGATAGTGTTACGGCAGCGTTTTTTATTTCTTTGGTTAATGTAGCTGTTGCCGATCGAATTAATGCAAAACAAGAAGATGTTTTACGATTGCGTAATGTGATTCAAGCTGCGATGAGGGCTCCTGGAATAGCAGATGATCCTTCTAGGCAATCTATTGCTAGATTAGAAACTGCTATTTCAAAACTTGCACAACCGCTATTGTACAGTGATTATTATAATGCAGCTAATGTTATGGCTTCAGCCTTACCATCGGACATTTCAAAAATCAGTGAAGAGACAAAAAATCTATTGGTTGGCTATTCTCAGAAAATGGCAGATAATTTAGTTTCATCGGCCGATCAAAATGCACGAATTGCAGCTGTTGCGCTTCTTAAAAGATTGGCATTTAATCAGCTTTCTGACAGATCTAGTGAAGTTTTAAAAATTTGCGATGTGATTGAAGCATATGTTCCTTCAGAGCAGATTGGATTGAAATACACACAAGCTGTAAATAGTCTTGTTAATGAGAGAATTGCTAATGATACCGTTGGCGAAATTCTTAAAAAAATTACAGATCTTGTTTCTAAGAGAGCAGAGGGCGCAGCAAGTGATTATGAGTTGCTAAAAAGTTATATTGATAAGTTGATTTGGCATCCAATTGTTCAAAATGAGCCTGGTCAAGTACGACTTAAGGCGCTTACCGCTTTAGTAAAGACTCTTTCAGAGCCAGTTCCGGTAACAGATTTGATAGCGCTATTAAATGCGCGATTGAATAATCAATCGTTTGCGCCAGATGATGTTAACTTCTTTTTGGCGAAGGCTCAAATGCTTGTTGATCAGCGAGAAACGATAAAAGATAAAGCTGTTTTGGTGATGGCTGAAAATTTATTAAATCGAGCAGCTCGTTTTCAAATGGCTTCAAAAAGAACAGAGGTTGATCAATTGATTGCTATTTTGCAAACACAAGCAAAAATGTTTAGTCAAAAAGATTATGTTTCATATTCAGATGCTGTAGCTCAAATAAAATCACGATTAACAGATTTAGATTCAAAAGCTCAGGCTACAACATTAAATGCCGACGAGTCTGCCCAGTTTATCAAGGATCTTGATACGCTGGTAAATAATCGAGCACAGGGGGTTGCTGCGAATATCGCTGATTTGACCAGTTGGTTACAATCGATTGTTACTCAAAGTAGATTCTTTTTTGTCACCAGAGGGGCAAAGGAAAGAGCAGCAGATCTTCTTAAAAGATTGGAGCAAACAGTTCCGTACGTAGATCATTATAATCATTTAGCTGCGTTGTTGCGTGATTATCCAAATTTTAGTTCTACGCAAATGATTACTGATTTTTTTGATAAGTGTACTTATTTGGTTTCAGATGATGGAAAGAAGCAAGCAATTTCAGAAGGTTTTGATTATAAACGATTGCAAGAAGTGTTGGTTTTTGCATCTCAAAATCAAATGGCATCGGCGAAAGATGAAGTCAATGCGTTAATTTCTAAGCTTGCATTGCCCGTTTCAGGCATGCAAGTAGCATCAAAATCTTATAATGAAAAATTAACAGAACTAGAAAATGAAATAACAAATCTTAATGATACAGGGACTGCTCTTTCTGATTATGTTGTAAAACTAGAGGCGCTTGTTTCTGTTCGCTTTGATGCGGTTGATTCTGAAATTAAAAGATTGAACGAGTTGCTTCAAAAGGTTCTTTGGAATTCTGTTGTTCGTAGTGCAGGAAATTCTAATGTGTTATTGGCTAAGGTTCAATCTGCGATTGATGGTTTAGCAAAGCCTATTTTGTTTACTGATTTGTCAGCCTATTTGATCGCAAATGCAAAAAATTCATTAACATTGCCAGAGGATCAAAATAGATTTATTGCTCAGGTTGGGAATTTGGTCAAATTGAAAGATCAAACAAATGATGTTGCTATTCTTGATCAAATTATTGCAGCGATAAAATTGGTAGCGTTTAATCAGCTGCAAAAGCGAACTGAATTATCGCCATTAATAAATCAGCTTCAGGGGTACAAAGATCAGCTTGGAAAACAAACAATTTTATCTTTTAATCAACAAATAGCTGATTTGAACAATAGAATTTCCTCGTTGGATGCAAGCAAAATTGACAGGTATCTTTCTCAGCTTTCTGCATTGGTTGGGGGAAGGTTTGAGGCTTCATCAGAGCAGCTTAAAGCGCTTTCAGATCTTGTAAATCAAGTATCCTGGCTTAATATTGTGCGGTCAGATAAGCAAAAGGGCTATCCGCGAATGCTTGCTGCCTTAGTAAAAGAAGTTGCGCGAGTTCCTCTTCTTCAGGAAAGAATTCAAGATTTGAGTAACATGCTTTCTGGAAGTGAAGTACTTAATGATGTTTTACAAGATTCTTTTGTTCAAAAAGCTCAACAACTTCTTCTGTTAAGATCTCAAGCAACGCTTGCTCAGTTGACAGCTATTGTCCAGCTGCTTCAGGTTGCGATGTTCAATCAGGCGAAGGGTCGAGCTCAAGAAATTCAAGACATTTTAAATAATTTTATTAAGCAACAACAAAACTTACAGGCAACGGGAGGAATGCTTTTTGGGGATAGGGTTCGTCAGCTTCAGCAGATGTTACCTTCGCTTTCAGAGCAATCTTTGAATGAATTTAGACAACAAGTGAGTGATTTGTTTGCTAATCGTGTTGATGCGACCGATGAAG